>SFER01000221.1 GCA_004557195.1 Bacteroidales bacterium
TGCTCTCACTCCCGAGGAATGGGTAAGACAAAATTTCGTCTCTTTTCTTGTTAATTCTCTTGGCTATCCTATGAGCCTGATTGGCAATGAAATATCACTTGTGCAGAACGGGATATCGCGTCGTTGCGACACCCTCGTTGCCAATCGTAATGGCAACCCGTTGATGATTGTTGAATATAAGGCTCCGCACATCGAGATTACACAGAAAGTCTTTGACCAAATTACCCGCTACAATTATGTGCTCCACGCTCGATACATCGTTGTATCAAACGGGATGCAACACTATTGCTGCCGTATCGATTATGAAAATAGAAAAATCACTTTCCTCCCCGATATTCCTCGCTATGACGAATTGGAGCAATAAAAAAGAAGAGGATAGAATCTTGTTCCATCCTCTTCCATTGCTATGATAGGTTTTTAACGTCCGCTGTTTTGAATCTTCGATTTGATGTACTCGTTGAAATCGGTTTCGTTGAGCATATCTTCGAGGTTGATGTGCATACGGTAGCGCCAGTAGTGGCGTGAGATAGCAGGGATGTTGATTTGCTCGTCTGCCGGGTTTTCGCGGCGTAAAGCACCGTTCATCGACATCCAGTCTTGCCATGGAAGGATTGCAAGCATACCCGGTGAATCGAGGTGGAGCGACACGATGCGGTCGCAAATCCATGGCTCTGCATAATATGGTGCGAGTCCGTTTTCATGAAGCACATTGTTGTAGAAGTGCTGAGTCTTTTCTCTGTCTTCTTCCCACCAAAGTCTTATGCCGCCCATATCGTGGGTGGATGTAGTGCATACCGAAAGATATGGATAGGCCCAAGTGTTGCCAAATTCGGTAGTCGGATCTTTCGGCATACGTTGGATTTCGAGCGAAAGTATTTGTTGAGAATTCATTACTGCCGAAACGCAATCGGGAATCATACCGAGGTCTTCACCGCACACAAGCATATCGGTAGAGTTGATGAGCGGAGGAAGTTTCCACATTGCTTTTCCGTACCAGAAGTCATTATGACGGTGATAGAAGAAGTCGTTGTAGAGACGGTCGAAGCACCAGCGCTCATAATCATTGAGGCTTCGGTAGGTGTAGGTGAATTGTGCCGAGATGCGTGGATGGAATTTTCCGCGTTCCTCTTTGTCTTCGATGAACAAGACTTGGTCGATAAGTCCGAGCAGAGCGTCTCTCACCTTGTTATTCTTTTCGTCGGCAGGAATCTTTGAGAAATATTCAACCACTTTCTTTTGTGTGTTGACAAATTCCTTCAAGCCATATCGACCATAGCCGATTTCATCGAGGAAATGGTGTTTAACCTCGTCGGTGTATTCACCAAAGAAATCGGTGAGGAAGTAATTCATAATGTATGGCTTGGTGTGGAGGTCGTAATTTAACCAGAAGTCATAGTTGTTGCGCATCTCATCCTCGGTATATGGCAAAGCGGGGTTGAATGTGCCGAGGAGACCATGAACGGCATCCATAGGAATTTGCCAAATACGGAAGAAGCCGAGAATGTGGTCGATACGATAGGCGTCGAAATATTCCGACATCTTTTTGAAGCGGTCTTTCCACCATTTGAAGCCGTCTTTATTCATTTCCTCCCAGTTGTATGTCGGGAAACCCCAGTTTTGACCGAGAACGGAGAAATCATCCGGCGGTGCACCAGCCTGGCAGTCGAGGTTGAACAGGCGTGGATTTACCCATGCGTCAACGCTTGTGCGCGAAATGCCGATAGGAATGTCGCCTTTCAATACCACGGTTTTCTCATGGGCATAATTGCGCACTTCCGACAATTGTTTGTCGAGGAAATATTGTGTGAAATATACCAAATTTATTGCCTCGGGCTCTGATGCCTGAAGTTCTTCAACTTTTGCGGCATCATATTTTTGATACTCTTTCCATTGCGAGAAGTCGGGTGTGCCGAATTTGTCGCGGAGCACGCAGAATGCTGCATAGTCTTTCAACCAGTATGAGTTGTTTTCGACAAATTTCTTGAAATCGGCTTTGCGCATTACATCTTTTCCAATCTCGGAGAAGATTTCACGAACATATTCAGCCTTGAGGTTGTTCACTCTCTCATAATCCACTTGAGGGAGAGCATTGAGTTCGGTAGCTTGGTCCTTATAGTACTCCATTCTGCCGGCATCCTTCAATGTGCCGATGGCATCCACTCGGAGGAACATCGGATGAAGCGCAAATGTAGAATTGGCATTGTAGGGATATGAGTCGGTCCAAGTGCCGGTCATTGTGGTGTCGTTGATGGGGAGGATTTGAACGAAATTCTGACCTGTCAATTTAGCCCAGTCGATCATTTTGAACAAATCGTAGAAATCTCCCACGCCCATGTCTTCCTTGGAACGGAGCGAGAATACCGGAATTGCAACACCGGCGCCTCTCCAATTGCCTTTGGGGTCGTTGAAAACCAATCCGCTTAATACCACAGCCTCATTTGCCTCATTCTTATATGAGAATGTGCGATTGGAGGAGTTCTCCCAAGCAACGATTTCGTTTGTTTCTTTTTTGAGGATTATGAATTTATATTGGAAATCACCTTTAATTTTCGACATCGGGATGGAAAGCGTCCAGTATGGGAATAGTGAGTCGTGGAGTGCTACAGCTTTTGTTACATCCCATGCTCCAAGAGCTTGGCAATCACCGCACACGGCAAGATATTCGTCGGGCTCGATGTGTGGCGCAGCTATAGAAATATAAAGGTAGCCCGACTTCACTTTCAATTTCTTTTTATCGGAATTACGGTGGAAGATGCTATCGACAAAAGCCGAGGAATAGTAGTGCTTGTTG
>SFER01000222.1 GCA_004557195.1 Bacteroidales bacterium
ATTGCCGCAGGCTTCAGTAAAGAGTATCGTGGCTGTGCCAACGGATATTACTATGCCCTGATTGATGATGAACATTTTATCGGGATTGATATAGACTGAGTTATAAACAGCACCCTGCAATCCTTATGGAGAGCATGGTGCATAAAACCGAAAGATATGACAACGACTGAAATCAACTACAAGGGTACGGACTATACCTGCCGTATCGTTACAAGCAACGAGGGCGAGAGCCTTATTATCGGTGGACTGGAATTGCTTGACGCACTTATGCCTTACCCAATCACAGACAAATGCAACGGCTTCGCCGACAAGGAAGCGGAGCGTGTCGATGAAGAAATCTTCTACTATACATCCGAGAGTGATTTGAAGCTGCCCGACAACGAACTTGTCGCAATACTCAGCGAGAGCAACCCCGATTGGTTTGACTGAAACCCAATCAGCTTCCAATCCTGGAATGTCATAACGACCACCGAGCCGTCCTGCAACCACGCGGGGCGGCTTTTGCTCGTCACCTCACAAAAGCCGCGTCTATGGAAAACTACAAAGCCCCCCGACATCACGCCGGGAGCTTATAGTCTTAGCATGATTAGCTGTTATCTGCGGCTGAAATGAACAAAAATTTTGACGAAAATTGCGCTGAAAGTTGCGTGGAAATGAAAAAGTTGCTAATTTTGCAGTCGCAATTAAAAGGCGAGGGGAGGCCCGAACCACAAATTGAGAGGAGGTTGTTGTTATAACCTACAGAATATAAGAGTTTTATAACATATTATCCCACAAGCCGCCCCCGGTGCGGCGACATGATGCAGCGCACAGCGCGGCATTGCTGTCGATGCCGGAAAGCAAACAATAACAATAATAACAAACAAATTAAACTATACAAAATGATCATCGTACAAGTAAAAGAAGGCGAAAACATCGAACGCGCCTTGAAGAAATTCAAAAGAAAATTTGAAAAAACAGGTATTGTAAAAGAACTCCGTGCTCGTCAGGCTTTCGAAAAGCCATCTGTTACAAATCGCAAGAAAATGATGAAAGCGATTTATGTAAACAAACTCCGCACTGCCGAAGAATAATAAATAAAGCAAATATTTGTCGAAAAATTTGGAAATTCCGAATTATTAGTGTAAATTAGAGGCGTCGGAACAAATAAAGACGCTACTATGACACTGTTTGAGACATTTATAAAATATATACGGTATGAGTTGAATCTTTCAACCCATACCGTTTTGTCTTATAGTAGCGACCTCTCGCAATTCGTAACCTTCTTGTCGGGAGGCGATTGCACCGCCACACTCGCCCACAACAGCATCGACGCGCGCCGCATCACCACCGGCGATGTGAGGGCTTGGATGGCTTCGCTCTCTGCCGCCGGGCTGTCGTTGCGCAGTGTGCATCGCAAACTCCAGGCGTTGCGTGCCTTCTTCAAGTATGCCATGAAGACCGGCGTTATTGAGGAGAATCCTTGTGATAGCGTCGAGCTCGCCAAGGCGAAGATGCCGCTGCCGCAGTATGTCCGCCCCGATGCTATGGACGAAGTGCTGAGCGAGGAAATCGACGGCGAAAATTTTGAGGAAGTGCGCGACAGCCTCATCGTTGAGATGCTCTACGACACCGGCATTCGCCGCAGCGAACTCGTAGGGCTCAAGGATAGCGACGTGAGCACGGCGCGAGGCGAATTGAAGGTGCTCGGCAAGCGCAACAAGGAGCGGATAGTGCCGTTTGCCCCGGTACTCGCCGAAAAAATTGAGCTTTACCGCCGCTTGCGCAATCGCGAGGTGGGCGATAGTGTTGTGTTCTTTGTGCGATGCAATGGCGAGCCGCTATATCCCGGGCTGGTGTATCGCGTCGTGAAAAACGCACTCGCTTCCACCGGGTTGGAGAAGAGGAGTCCCCATGTACTGCGCCACTCGTTTGCGTCGGCTATGCTCAACGACGGCGCCGAAATCAATAGCGTGAAAGAGTTGTTGGGTCATCAAAATCTGTCGGCAACGCAGATTTATACCCACATTACAATAAGTGAACTAAAACATAATTATCAACAGGCTCATCCACGAGCCACAAAAAAAGGAGGATGATATGGAAGTAAAAGTTAAAGCCATTCATTTTGATGTAACAGAAAAACTCGTAGCCTTTATCAACAAGAAGGCAGAAAAATTGGCACGTCATTTCGATGAGATAACAGAGATGGAGGTAACGCTCAAAGTAGTGAAGCCCGAGACCTCGATGAACAAAGAGGCAGCGGTGAAACTCACGATGCCGCAACACGAGGATTTGTACGCCTCCAAGATTGCCGACACATTTGAGGAGGCAGTGGATTTAGACATCGACGCTCTCAAACGCCAGTTGGAGAAGAAAAAATCTCAGAAAAATTGATTTTTTACCAATATTGTGATAAAAGTTTGAAATTCAGGGCGCTCAACTTCGGGCGCCCGCTTTTTGCCGGAGATTTGAAATGTGAATAAAAGAAAAAATGCACTTTTGATGAAAAAAAATAGTGGAATATATTTTGTGAATCAAAAATAATGCCTAACTTTGCACCCGATTCAAGTCCACCACGACTGATGGACAAGAATTGAACGCCTCTTTAGCTCAGTTGGCCAGAGCACGTGATTTGTAATCTCGGGGTCGTTGGTTCGAATCCGACAAGAGGCTCAAGAAAGAAGAAAGAGTTCTTCATGGGCAAATACCAGAGTGGCCAAATGGGGCAGACTGTAAATCTGCTGGCTTACGCCTTCGGTGGTTCGAATCCATCTTTGCCCACACAAAATGCGGAAGTAGCTCAGTTGATAG
>SFER01000223.1 GCA_004557195.1 Bacteroidales bacterium
TTACAAAAATTTTGCATTTTTACTTTGCGACTGCGTTCATTTTCACTAATTTTGCAGCCGATTTATTTATTACACATATATAATAAGTAATATGCCCAAGAATTTAGTAATAGTGGAAAGTCCCGCCAAAGCCAAGACAATTGAGAAATTCCTTGGCAAGGACTATCATGTTTTGTCGAGTTACGGACATATCCGAGACCTTCACAAAAATAGTTTCAGTATCGATGTAGATAACGATTTCAAACCAATCTATGAGATTCCTGAAGAAAAAGAGGCTCTCGTGAAGTCGCTCAAGCAAAACGCAAGTAAAGCCGAGACTGTGTGGCTCGCTTCCGATGAGGACCGCGAGGGTGAAGCAATCGCTTGGCACCTATATGAGGTGCTCGGACTTAAACCCGACAACACCAAGCGTATCGTCTTCCACGAAATCACCAAAAAGGCTATTCTTGAGGCTATTGAAAATCCCCGCGGTATCGATCTCAATCGCGTTGATGCGCAACAGGCGCGCCGTGTGCTCGACCGCATCGTCGGCTTCGAACTCTCTCCCGTGCTTTGGAAGAAAATCAAGAGCGGTCTCTCTGCCGGTCGCGTGCAGAGTGTGGCTGTGAAATTGATTGTCGAGCGCGAAAAAGAGATTGAGGCGTTCAAGAGCGAGGAATATTACCGCGTGTCGGCTGAGTTCTTCAGCGCTTCTTCGCCAAATGCTATCATCAAGGCTGAGTTGTCGCAACGCCTCGCTTCCAAGGAGGAGGCTATGCAATTTCTCGAGGCTTGCAATGGCGCAGTGTTTAAAATCAACGATATTTCGGTTAAAGAGGTTACCAAGGCTCCCGCTCCTCCGTTCACTACTTCTACTCTGCAACAGGAGGCTAACCGCAAACTCGGTTTCCCGGTTTCGCTCACTATGTCGGTGGCTCAAAAACTCTACGAGGCAGGACACATCACTTATATGCGTACCGACTCGGTAAACCTCTCTTCTCTCGCTATCGGCACTATCAGCGAGGAAATCAAGAGCACTATGGGTGCCGAATATCTCAAGGTGCGCCATTATCACACCCACACCAAGGGCGCGCAAGAGGCTCACGAGGCTATCCGACCCACTTATATCAATGTGCATGAGGTGGGCGCTACCGCTCAGGAACGCAAACTCTACAACCTCATCTGGAAGCGCACTATCGCCAGCCAAATGAGCGATGCCGTGATTGAGAAAACCGGTGTGCAAATCGGTATCTCGGGCCGTGATGAGCATTTCAACGCTCAAGGCGAAGTGGTGAAGTTCGACGGTTTCCTTAAAGTGTATCTCGAATCTTCGCTCGACGACGAACCCGAAGCCGAAGAATCGGGCATCCTCCCGCAACTCACTGTGGGCGAAACTCTCACTGCCCGACAAATCGACGCCGCAATGCGTTTCACTCAGCAGCCTCCGCGCTACAACGAGGCTTCGCTCGTGAAGAAACTCGAGGAACTCGGAATCGGTCGCCCTTCGACCTACGCTCCCACTATCTCTACAATCATTAGCCGTGAATATGTGAGAAAAGGCGAAAAAGAGGGCACGCAATGCGACCTCACTCTCCTCTCGCTCAAAAACGGCAAAATCAAAGAGAAATCGGTGAAAACCCGCCTCGGTGCCGAGAAGGGCAAACTTATCCCCACCGATACAGGCACAATCGTGAACAACTTCCTCGAAGAATACTTCCCGATTATCATGGACTACAACTTCACAGCCAAGATTGAGGAGCAATTCGACGAAATTGCCGACGGCAAAGAGAAATGGAACACCGAAATCGCTCGCTTCTATCGCACTTTCCATCCCGAAGTGGAGAAAATCGGCAAAATGCGCTTCGAGCATAAAGTAGGGGAGCGTGTGCTCGGCACCGACCCGAAGACAGGCAAAACCGTTTCGGTGAAAATCGGCCGTTTCGGTCCGCTCGTTCAACTCGGCAGCACCGACAGCGACGAAAAACCTCAATTTGCCTCGCTGCTCAAAGACCAATCGGTTAATTCCATCACTCTCGAAGAAGCTCTCGAGCTGTTCAAGATGCCGCGCACTCTTGGCAAGTTTGAGGATGCCGAAGTTACTGTGGCTGTTGGGCGTTTCGGTCCCTATATCCGCCACGCAGGTAAATTTGTTTCCATCCCCGCCGGAGTGGAGCCACTCGAAATTACTCTCGACGAGGCTTGCCAACTCATCATCAAAAAGCGCGAGGAAGACAACAACAAAATCATCCTCAAATTCGATGAAGAGCCCGAACTTCTTGTCCTCAATGGTAGATTCGGTCCATATATCTCCTACAATAAGGCGAACTACAAGATTGCTAAAGGCACCGACGCAGCGACTCTCACTCTCGAACAGTGTCGCGAAATCATAGCGAAGCAAGATGCCGCACCTGCCAAGAAAACGGCTCGTCGCACCAAGACTTCGCGCACTAAGAAATAGTGAACTCACCGCACTTTAGCCTCATTTTTGCCGCTTTTTGCAAAAATTTCGCTCAAAGTTTGGTAGTTTAAAACAAATGTGCTACCTTTGCACTCACAACAAGGTTCCATGGCCGAGTGGTTAGGTACCGGTCTGCAAAACCGTTTACTCCAGTTCGAATCTGGATGGGACCTCAAAAGGATGCTTCGGCATCCTTTTTTAATCCCCCATCGCAACCACCCACCCTGCCAAGTCTACAAAATGGCACAGCGGAAATTTAGTGGGGATAAGCGTAAATCATGGCCAAACGAAATAAAAAATACTTTTCATCAACGACTCCTCTTAGAGATGCTCTGAAAGC
>SFER01000024.1 GCA_004557195.1 Bacteroidales bacterium
TTAGGCTTCGCTGCTTGCGACGACTATGAAGAACCAAATCCGGCTCCACAACAGAACGAACAAGAAGCAATCTTCGAGGTGGGTGGAGTTGTTGCTACTCCCAACGCTGCGCAAATCGACCTCAACGCTCTTGCAGCCGAAGAAGGTCTTGCAAAAGTGCTCACTGTAGATGCCGCCAACGTGCCCGAAGGTTATGAATTGAACATGGTAATGGAATTTGCCAAAGACGCCGAATTTGCAAGCGTAGTTGAAATTCCTGCTACTGTTATCGAAAATGAAGTTTTCGTTGACGCTAAAACTCTCAACGCCACTTATAAGACAGTAACTAAAGACCCCGCTACAGCGCAAGTGTCTGTTCGCTTTGCAGGTTATCTTGTAAACGGCAAGAGCAAAGTGCGCATCGGTGATTCCGCCGACAGTTATTTCGGTCCTTTCACACTCACAGTTCTTCCTGTGGCTCCCGAAAAGACTATTGAAAGCGCTTACACTCTCCAACACTCTGTAGATGGCACTAATTGGGTGGATGTCCCTTTCAACCACTCTGCAGCAAGTCCTTACGACGATCCAGAGTTCAATATCTCGATTGATGTAACCACCGATATGCTCGGTGCCAATGGTATGTACTGGCAGATTAAGTCGGCAAGCGGCAAAATCTACAACGTAGCTGCCGAAAACCAAACTGTTAACAATGGTAGCCTCGTAGAAGGTGGCGTTGCCGGATTGTCGAAACTCGAAGGTCCTGTGCAATTCACTATCAACATGTGGGATCTCACATATTCTTATGTGCTTGCCAACCCGTATGTATATTTGGTAGGTAATCCCAATGGCTGGGATCCAACCAATGGCGACATCTATCTCTATTCCGCTAAGTGCGACAACGTCTTCACAGGTGTTGTAGCCCTCGAAGCAGGCAACTACTTCCGCTTCTTCAAGAGCCTCGGTAGTTGGGATTGCCCGCAAGTAGGTGCTAAGGAAAATGATGGCGACAATGTTGAAGTAGTTCTCACCGACGGTGTCTTCACAAGCCCTGCCTACAATGGTAAAGGCTGCTGGTTTACAAACGAAGCCGGTAACTACCGCATGACTCTCGACCTCAACAACATGACATTCAAGATGGAGTTGATTCCCGATGACCCTTCAACCTACACCTACCTCTATATCGTTGGTAACATAAACGGTTGGAGTCAGGACATCGAAGCCGAAGGCGCTAAGAATGGTGAAATGGTTTGCAAGAATGGCAGTGGTATCTACGAAGGCACATTCGACTTCCCTGCTGCAGCTGCAGACAACCCGCTTTCTTACTTCCGCTTCTACAGTGCACTTGGCGACTGGGGTAGCAACTGCATCGGTGCTGCCGATGTTGATGCCGACATCGAACTCGAATTTGAAGAAGGCGTAGCCATGTGGCTCCTCTCTGCTACTTCAGAGAAGAACTTCATCGTTCCTGCAGGCAAGTACAAAGTAGTTGTTGACACCAATGAGATGATTCTCTCGATAACTCAACTTCCGGAATAATCTATCATTATAACAATTCCTTCCAAGGGTGGCATTCAAGTGCCACCCTTTTTGCTTCCACAATGTGAAAATGTATTACAAATTACAAAATTTTACTTTTTTCTATTGGCTGTTAAATTAAAATTGCTATCTTTATAGCGCATTTAGGCATCTGTGAAAAGTAAATTTACTTCAACTTTAATTTATATATTATGAAACATTTCGTTACTCTTTTTTCAGTCCTTCTGTTATCGGCATTTGCCGCACAGTCGCAAAACACGCTTTCTGTTGCCGGTAAGGTTTATGATGTCGATACTTTGTACCACGCGGTAGTGGGTCCGGGTACCACACAAACTTCACTTCAACTTTCCGGTCCCGGAAAATTGCGTGTGTTCTATGTAACCATCGACCGCACCAACCCCTATGTGTCGTTTGCCGCTGTATGCTCCACCGACATGGTTGCCGGCTCTGAAACAGTAGCAAGTATGGCAAAACGCCACTCCTCCGAGGGGAAACTTTATTACACCGGAGTTAACGGCGACTTCTTCGCCACTTCCGGCACCGCCTCCAACGGCAAGTCTATCGTGGGCACTCCCACCTCGGCTTGTATCGTCGATGGCGAAATCTTCAAGACTTCGAGTAAATATTTCCAATTTACCATCGACGACAAAGGCGTGCCTTTTATCGGCACTCTCAATTTCACCAAGAGTATGGCTGAGGTGAACGGCAAGACTGCCCACTACAAGGCTGTGAACGTAACCGGAGCCAACAATGGTATCACTCTATACACTCCGCGCTATTACGGATGCTCCAACCAGGCTGCCCAAGCCAATGCCTCCTATCAGGTTCTCGCAACTCTCGTTGAAGGCGACACCTATTCCACCACAGCACCTTTCCGCTTGAAAGTGATTAGCGAACCAACAGCCACAGGTGATATTCCGATGGGCGAAGGCGAATATGTAATCCATGGTCGCGGCACATCGGTGGAAAGCGGCACCAATACATCGGGGCTCGACTTTGTGAAGGACCTCAAAGTGGGCGATGTGGTTACATTCACCAACAACATCACAATCGACGGCACCGACATTATCCCCACACAAGTGGTTTCGGGAAATCCTCACACTGTGGGAAATGGAGAAACTCTCGACACCGAATCCACTCGCGGTGATGCCAAGGATGCACACCCGCGCACCGGTATCGGCTTCAACCACGACAAGACTAAAGTGATTATGATGGTTGTCGATGGCCGTTCTACTCTTTCTCAAGGTCTCCGCACCTCGGGTGTCGCCGACCTAATGCGCTACGCAGGCGCTGCCGAGGCTATCAACCTCGATGGCGGTGGCTCTTCCACCCTCTACACATCGGCTCTCGGTGTGCGCAACGTGCCGAGCGATGGCAATGAGAGAAGCGACGGCGATGGCATCTTCGCAGTGTGCAACGCCCCCGAAGACAATGAAATCGCAGAAATCCGCTTCAAAGACTGGGCTATGAAATTCCCGCAAAACGGTGAATACCGCCCCACAGTCTATGGCTACAACAAATATGGCATGCTTGTCAACAAGGATGTAACCGGTTTTGAACTTTCCTGCCCAGAACAGTTGGGCACAATAATCGACAAAGATACATTCTGGGGCACCGGAATCGGCACTTATGCCCTCACCGCCAAGTATAACGGACTCACTGCCTCTATTCCTGTAACCATCGTCGATGCTTCGGGAACACAAGCCCGCCTTGAATCGGTGGTGTATGATGGAATCCGCGAGTATGCTGTCGAAGTGCAAGCCAAAATGTACGATGAATTGATGAAAATCTCCCCGCGCTCGCTCAAATGGAGCAGTAGCGACGAGTCAATTGTGAAAATCGATGAATCAGGCATCCTCACAGCAGGCAAAGATGGCGATGCCATCGTAACAGGTACCTTCAACGACGAAAAGGTAACAATCAATGTATCAGTGCAGAAACCCACTGCAAAAGAGATGCCTATCGACAAAGACTTTGACCCTGCCACTTGGTCAACTTCCGTAACCGGCGCCACCAACTTCGTGCTCACTCCGTTTGAGAATGGTATGAAGATGACCTACACAGGTTCTTCGAGCCGCTCGCCGCGCATCACCCTCACCAAGACGATGAACCTTTGGAGTTTGCCCGACAAAGTGATTGTACGCATCAATCCGGGTGATGCCCTAATCAAGAGCCTCGCCCTGTCGTTCAAAACACCTAATGGCGACACATTCCTCGACAACCGCACCGTCTCTATCACCCCCAATGCGGTGAATGAGATTGAATATAGTTTCAAAGATATGTTCGACACCTCCGACATGATAAACTTCCCGATAGAGTTCCGCTACATGTCGATTTATCTCACAAGCATAAAATCGGGCACTGAATACGCTATCGAAATTCCCGCTTTTGAGACCGTCTATGACTCATTCTCGGGCGTGGAAGATGTTATTGCTCCTTCGACCCCTTCGCTCACCCTCATCCCCAACCCGGTTGCAGCAGGCGAGACACTCAAAATATCGGGCATAGCCGATGGCGTTGCTACAGTTTCCATCTACACAATGTCGGGAACACTTGTTGCCGGCACTGAGGCTGTCGCCGAAAACAACAGTTGCGAGATATCCACAGCAGGTATCGCCCCCGGCTTATACCTCGTTCGCGCCAATCACGGCAACGGTACTTCGGTATCTACTCTTATAATAAAATAAAATGAAAAAAATATTAGTTTCGATAATGTGTCTTGCAGGGATTTTCCCTGCAAGCACATTTGCTTCTAAGACAGTCGCAATTCGCGATGTAGAATACACAATTGACACCCTTCGCCATGTGAAAACAGGTCCGGGAACAACTTATACCGCTCTCCTCTACACCGGAACGACCGGCAAGACAATGCGCGGATTCTTCCTCACCATGGATCTCAAAAACAACCCCAATGTGGAATATCGAGTGGAACTCGGGCAAGACACCGTGCTCAACACCGAGCAGCCTTCGGCTATCGCCAAGCGCAAATCCGCCCCCGGCAACTACTATTTTGCAGGAATCAATGCAGGATTCTACATTGTGTCGTCTAATGTGCCGTCGTGTGCCGGAACCCCCAACGAAATGTGTATTGTAAACGGAGTTATCGGCACTAATGGCTGGGACGATGTGGACCGCCGCGGTCAATTCTTCATGGACCACGTCGGTGGGGTGTGGTGCGATATTCCCACACACTCCTTTGGCTGCACTCTCGAAACCGGCGCCCGGTTGGTGTTCGACGATGTGAACATCGTTCGCCCTTCGACCCACACCGGTCCCAATAAATTGCTCCTTCTCAACGAAAAATTCGGCAACTATACCAAGACCTCGGGTCGCACCGAAGTGCTCGTAGAACTCGCTCCCGAAATGGAGTGGGGGATGAATCGCGACATCGAAGCCACTGTGATTGCTGCTCCCACTATTGGTGGAGTGAAAATCGGACACAATCAAGCTGTGCTCTCTGCCGACGGCACTCGTGTGGATGAAATCTCATCGCTCAAGCCCGGCGACAAAGTTGTGTTCCGTTTCGACCTGTCGCTCAAGAATCATGGCGTTGCTCCCGACATCAAAGAGTGTGCCGGCGGCGACGTCGTAATCCTCGACAAGGGCGAGGTGGTGATGGAGGCAGACCGCTGGATTAATCCTCGCGACTCCGATAACCCGCGCACCATGGCAGGATATGACAAAGACCGCAATATCATGGTGTGGGGTCTTATCGACGGCCGCAGCAGTATCTCCTCGGGTTGCACCTATCCCGAAGGTGCCGAAATCATGCGTCTCGCAGGGTGCTACGACGCCGTGAATTTCGATGGCGGTGGCTCATCGGCTATGTATCTCCAAAATCTAGGTATTATGAACAAACCGAGCGACGGCAACGAGCGCGCGGTTGCCAACGGGCTTTTTGCCGTGCTCAAGGCACCCGAAGACAACACCATCGCCGAAATTCAATTTGCCGAATACAAATTCTCATTCCCATTTCATGGCATTTACACCCCGAAATTCTATGGCTACAACAAATATGGAATGCTCATCGACACCGATGTGCAGGGGGTAACGCTTGAATGTGAGCCGGAACTCGGCGAAATCATCAACGGCGGCACCACATTCTATGGCAACGGCAGCGGATGTCATCGCCTCACAGCCCGTCTTGGCGATATCACCACCCACATCCCTGTTACTATCTTTGAAAACGACAATGTGCATGCGCGTCTTGCCAATGTGGTGAACGATGGCTACAAAGACTACACTGTCGAGGTGATTGTCAATCAAAACGACGACGAGATGCCTATCAACCCCGCAGCGCTTTCCTGGAGCAGCGACAACGAGAGTGTGGCGAGCGTCGATGCCGCTACCGGTGTTGTTAAAGGCTTGAGCAACGGCACCGCAGTGATTACCGGTTGTATAGGCGATGTGGTTACAAGTGTGAATGTGCTTGTGCAGAAGCCGGAGGCTCACACCGCCGCAATCGACGCCTTCGATGCTTCGACTTGGAGTGTGCGCCAAACCGGTGGCACCAACACCACCCTCTCTCCGCTCGCAACAGGCTTCTCTCTCGAATATGACGGCGCAAGCGGTCGCAATCCTTCGATTCGTCTCGAGAAAAATATCGATTTGTGGAGCCTCCCCGACTCGATTATTTTCGATATCAATCCGGGTGAGGCACCTGTGAAACTTGTGCGCGTGTATCTGCGCGATGCCACCGGCGAGCAATACACAATCGTGGCTGAAAATTTGGAGGCAAACACCGTAAACAAATTCAAGGTGCCTGTTTCCGACCTGTTTGACGCCGGTGACCTTGTGCATTTCCCGCTCAGCTTCACCGCTATCAATATGCTCATGAACGCATCCACAGCAGGTGTGCACTATACTATCACTGTGCCTCGTTTTGAGACCGTGTATGACGCAATCCCTGCCGGTGTCGAGGATATTATCGCAGACAGCAAGCGCATTGTGGCATATCCCAACCCTGTAGCCGCAGGCGAGACTATTACATTGATGTTGCCGGGCGACGGCGAGACAAAAGTGGAATTCTACAACTTGTCGGGGGCTCTTGTCGCTTCGACAATCACAACCGACAGCGATGTTGTAACCGTTCCCACCACAGGACTCGCTCCCGGTGAATATCTATTGCGTGCTGTTCGTAACAATGAAACACACACTACTATCATAATAATCAATTAACTAAAATGAAAAACATCTTTTGCGCAGCGGCAACACTGCTCCTTGCATTTTCGGCTTCGGCATACACCGAGTGGAATCTGCAAGGCGAAACCTATCGTGTTGATACCATCTCACATTTTTATGTGGGACCCGGTACAACACAGACTTCTCTGAAATTGACGGGTCCTACCGTCCAGAGGGTGTTTTACACCACCACCGACCTTTCGGATGATAATGTGAATTTGAAAGTGGTGAAAGGGAAAGACACAACTCGCGGACTTGAAACAGTGTCGAGTATGTGTGATACTCGCAACGGAAATGGCGTGCAGTATATCTGTGGGGTGAACGCCGACTTTTTTAGTATGTCAACCCCCACTTTTCCTATCGGTCATGCCCTTGCCAATGGTGAGCCGTTCTACATTGTGAGCACCACCTCTTGGCAGGCTTTCGGGCTCACCGACAAGAAAGTGCCATATCTCGGTCTCGGAAAATATTCCGGCACTGTGGAGGCAAACGGCGTTTCTACTCAACTCACGAGCGTGAACTCGCCTCGTGGCATCAACTACCTCACCCTCTACACCCCCAGGTTTGGTGCAACCACAGAAACCAACACCTATGGCACCGAAGTGTCGCTCCAAGTCCTTGGCGGCTCGCTCCAGCCGGGTAAAGTTACATCCTACAAGGTTACTTCGGCTCCTGCTACAGCCGGTAATATGGCAATACCTGCCAATGGCTGTGTGCTCTCGGGTCATGGCACCGCTGCAACATTTGTCGATAACCTCAAAGAGGGGGATATCGTGAAATTCTCTCCGCAGGTGTGGTTCGATGGCGAGCAAGTGTCGGGAATTACACAAATGGTGGGCGGACAGCCTATGATTGTGTCGAAAGGCGTCGTCCTCGACACTCAAGGCGCTATCGACCACCTCGTGAATCGCGAGCCGCGCACTGCAGTGGGTTTCTCCGGCGACAAGAAGAAACTTGTACTCCTCGTTGTTGACGGACGTCAACCGGGTGTTTCGGAAGGCGTTACCTCGCGCCAACTCGCCGATATTATGATTTATACCGGCTGCACCGAGGCGATGAACTTCGATGGCGGTGGTTCTACCGACCTATATAACCGCACCCTCGGCATCGTGAACACTCCGAGTGGCGGCGCCCAGCGCGCTGTTGCCGATGGCGTGTTTGTGGTGAGTGAGACTCCCGAAGACAACACCATCGCGCAGATACGATTCAAAGACCAGGCTATGTTGTTCCCACGCTATGCCTATTACAAGCCTGTAGTGATGGGCTACAACAAATATGGAATGCTCATAGACACCGATGTGCAGGGATTCTCCCTTTCCTGCTCCCCTGCTCTCGGCACTGTGGGCAGCGACAACTCGGTGTTCTGCTCCGGCTCGGGTTGTAATGTGCTCACTGCAACTCTTGGCTCTCTCACTGCCACCATGCCTATCACGATAGGTGGCGGCGAACCTGTATTGCGCCTTGAAAGTGTGATTGAGGATGGCTACAACGGCTACACAGCCGAGCCTTTTGCGGTGGTAAACTCAATCGAGTATCCTCTCGACCCTCAAGCCTTTGTGTGGTCGTCGGACAACACATCAATCGCCACCGTGGGTGCATCCTCCGGCTTTATCAAGGGAGTGCAAGACGGTGAAACCGTGGTTCATGGCCGTCTCGGCGACTACGATAGGACCATAAATGTGAAAGTTGAGAAACCACTTGCTATGTATGCTCCGTTTGAGGCTCCTTTCGACCCCTCGACATGGACCGTCGAGATGAGCGGAGGTACAAATATATCGGTTACCAACTATGAGGCAGGCTTGAAGGTGTCTTTCACCGGCGCTTCGAGCCGTAGCCCATATCTGTTGCTCAAAAAGGCTGTGCGCTTGTGGAGCGTTCCCGATGCAATCAGGCTTTCGGTGAATCTCGGTCCCATCTCGGCAACAAAAATGCTGATAAGCGCCACCACTGCCGACGGCACATCCTACAACACTACAATCGATATCCCGCTCCAAGCTAACACCCTCAATACCGTTGAAATTCCTATTTCCGATATCTTTGGTGATGCTCATCGCGGCAAATATCCGATAACAATCAACGTTATCCGTTTTTATCTCACAGGGCAGGTGAGCGGCACTCAATATGAGGTGCTTTTGCCCGGTATCGAAACGGTGCACAAGGCATTTAGCGGTGTGGAAGGTGTGGAAGCCGATGCTGTGGAGCTGAGCTTGTATCCCAACCCTGTCGAGGCAGGCGAAACCGTAACCATCCCTGCTGCCGGCGGCACTGCCCGTATTTTCAATGTAACGGGTGCTTGGGTTAAGGATGTCGAGCTTCTTCCAATGGGCGATGCAGCCTTGATGAATACAACCGGACTTGCATCGGGCATCTATTTTGTGATGGTGGATAGACATTCGTTCCGTCTTGTAGTAAAATAATAACTAAAACTATAAATGTATGAAAACCAACCGATTTTTAACACTTGCATTGGCGCTTGCGGCATCGTTGTCGCTCTGCGCTAAAGACACTTGGACCCTTCATGGCAACACCTATGAAGTGGATACTCTCATCTATGAATATCAGATTGGACCCGGCGCGACTTTTGCCAAATATCAGTTGCCTGACTTCCCGATGAAGGTGAGCATGATGATTCTCGACTTGCAAAATCCCTATTTGCAATATGAAACTTGTCTTGGAAATGAGACTACAATCGGCGGTGAGCGCCCTACAAGCATGTACGCTCGTAATGATGCACCCGGACACGATATGTTTGCCGCTACCAATGGCGACTTCTATATCGTGGATAACACATCTGCCAATGGCACTCCGAGAAGCGGACAGATTCGCCGCAGCGAGATTGCTATTAACCCGATGGGGTGGGCAAGTTTTGTCCTCACCGAAGACCGCGTGCCCTACGTGGATAGAGTTGATTTCTATGGCTCGCTCACCGCAGGTGGCGAGAGCATCCGCATCCACACTGTCAACGCTCAATATCTCGAATATGAAGATGTTCAAGGCAACCAACTCACCCTCTTCACCAACGCCTACGGACCCGCAACACATTCATGCGCCGGTGGCACCAAGGCAATTATCGTGCCCAAGAGCGGCGATTTCGTGTGGAGCGCTAATGGCGAGGTTGAGGCTGTAGTAGAGCAAATCATTGATGGCTATGGTTCAAGCGAAATCCCTGCCGGAAAGGCTGTCCTTTGGGGTAATGGCACTTCCGAGACTTTCCTCAAGAATCTTGCCGTGGGTGGCGAAGTGAAAATCGCATTGTCTTCCACTTTACGCTCAAATCCCTCGGTGAAAAATATCAAAGAGCAAATGGGTGGCAGCAACACCATCCTTCTCAAAGATGGTGCATATTGCGAAGTGTGGGATGAACGCCATCCGCGCACTATCATGGGCTTCGACAAGACCAAAAGATATGTCTATGTGGCTGTCATCGACGGACGCCAAACCGGTTCTGCCGGTGCAAATTCCTACGAACTTGCCGACATCCTTCTCAAATTTGGTGCATGGGATGGCGTGAACCTCGATGGTGGCGGCTCTTCGTGCATCGTCGTGAACGGCGACATCATGAACACCCCGAGCGACGGTCCCGAGCGCGCTGTGGGCAACGGAAACCTCTTCTTCTCAACTGCCCCGGTTGATGATGTCATTTCCGATATCGTCTTCGCCCCGACAAGCAAGAATATCGCTGCCGGCGCCATGTTCACCCCGACTATTTATGGCTATAACAAATATGGCGTAATCAAAAACAAGGATGTGAAAGGCGCTGTGTTCTCGTGCGATGAGGCTATCGGCTATTTCGATGAAAACGGTTGTTTCAACGCATCTACAACTCCCGCTGAGGGCAAAATTTATGCAACTTTCGGCGACATAAAGGCAGAAAAGAAACTCGTGATTGTCGAAACCGAGAACTCTATCCGCCTCGACTCGGTGATTGTCGATTCCAAGCACCCTTATCCCATCGAAGTGCTCACAAAGGTGGGCGTTGAGGACATCTCCATCAATCCCGCCGTGTGCACATGGACATCGCAAAACACCGATGTGTGTGTCGTTGAGAATGGTGTGGTGAAAGCCGTTGGCAATGGCACTACAACAATCAGCGGTTCGCTTCTTGGCTCCAGCGAAGGCACTCTCAAGGTAGTCGTTGAGGAAATCCCCGAAGGCGTTTATCCAATCGATACCAACAAGAATATCGCTGATTGGACCATCAAAATGTCGGGCGGAAGCGGTGCGACATATTCAATTCTCGACAATGGTCTCGATATGGCATTCAATGGCACAGGTGGTCGCAACCCTAACATCACTGCGTCAAACACCCTCCGTGTCCCCGGTATTCCCTCGGCTTTGCGTCTCCGCCTCAATCCCGGCGAACTTTCATTGCAGAGCATAACATTTGCCGGACGCAACTCTCTCGAATCGAATATCAATTACACCTACTACTTCAACGAGCAAATCAATTCGCTCACTACCATCGACCTCCCCATGTCGCTGTTTTTCGATGCCTCGGACCAAGGCACATTCCCCTATGTCTTCACTTCGATGAAGATTTCCATGAAACCCACATCGGGTGTTGCCTACGACCTTCAAATTCCCGGATTTGAGGCTGTGTATGGCGATGGCAGCGGTGTGGAATCGGTTGGCATTGATGCATTGCCGCTCGTAGTGGCTTGCGGAGGCGGCGAGTTGCGCATCTCGGGTGTGAAAGACGACGCCGGGAATGCCAGAGTGTATAGCGTCTCGGGTGCGTTAATCGACACGTTTGCCGCCACCGATGGCGCAGGCATCTCGATAGCGCACTATCCCGCCGGAGTCTATCTCCTCCGCCTCGACAACGCCCAGTCCACCAAATTCATAGTGCAATAACCCCTCTCCAACAATACAAAAAAGACTGCCTCAATTGCTTGGCAGTCTTTTTTGTATTGGGTGGTGGGGATTAGCGGGTCATTTCCACTTTTTGGGTGGGTGGGAGCGTGGCGTTGCGGCGGTCGATGGCTTCGACGGTGCGCAGGGCGAGGGTGCGGAAGGCTTCGCCGCTCACGGCGTTCTGCAGCGATACCGGGGTGCCGTTGTCGCCACCGGCACATATCGATGCTACCAGCGGGATTTGTGCCAGGAGTTCTACGTTGAGTTCTTCGGCGAGGCGTTTGCAGCCCTCTTTGCCGAAGATGTAATATTTCTCGTCGGGGTGTTGTGCCGGTGTGAACCACGACATGTTTTCAACAAGTCCGAGGATGGGAACATTCACTTTTTCGCCCATAAACATGCTGATACCCTTTCGCGCATCGGCGAGAGCCACCTCTTGAGGCGTGCTCACCACGATTGCACCGGTGATTCCGAGAGTTTGCACCAAAGTGAGGTGGATGTCGCTTGTTCCCGGGGGCATATCTATGATAAAATAGTCGAGGTCGCCCCAATAGGCTTCACCGATGAGTTGCTTTAGGGCGTTGCTTGCCATTCCGCCGCGCCAAAGCACAGCGCTGTTTTTATCCACGAGGAAGCCGATGGAGAGGAGTTTAACCCCATATTTTTCGACCGGGAGAATGAGGTTGCGACCGTCGATTTCCTGCATATAGATGTCTTCGTCTTCAACTCCAAACATTTTGGGGATGCTGGGACCGAAGATGTCGGCATCGAGAAGCCCCACTTTGTAGCCGTTTTGTGCGAGAGACACGGCGAGGTTGGAAGCCACTGTCGATTTACCCACTCCGCCTTTGCCCGACGACACACCGATGATGTTTTTTACACAGGGGAGCATTTTGGGCGGCTCGGGATTGCTTTTCTTGGTCTTCACAGCCACGTTACCGGCAATTTCAACCCAATCGCCTATGTGGGTGGTGATGGCAACTTCGGCTTGCTTGACAAGCGAGCGGATAAAAGGGTCGGTTGGTTTCTCGAAGATGAGCGAGAAAGACACTTTGTTGCCGTCGATGCGGATGTCGTCCTCCACCATGCCGTTGCTTACCAGGTCTTTACCGTTACCGGGATAGCGGACAGTACGCAGAGCATCGATGATGAGGGCGGGATATAATCGTTGTTCCATAATTATTCAGTCTTGTTTTAGTCGTTTAATAACTGCGGACACTGGATGTAGCCTCGTGAGAAGCTGCGGTAGGTGTCCGGCTCAAGTTCCACGGCGGGTTCGATGAGAGAACCCTCTCGCGGAAGGTTGAATTGGATGTATTTTATCGAAAGCCCGCGGTCGAGCCATTGCTGCTCATAGAATGTGCGGATGTCGAGGATGTCGGCACGCGCTTCGGTGGCATACAAATCGTCGGTTTCGGCGAGCACCGGCAGGTGGTTTTGTTCCACGAGTGCCGAGGTGTATTTGTATAGGAACGGGCTGTCGGTTTTGAGGTTCACCACACCGCCGTCTTCGAGAAAATGACGATAACGAGCGAGGAACGGGGTGGCAGTGAGCCGTTTGGTGAATTTCTTCATCTGCGGGTCGGGGAACGTAATCCACAACTCGTGCACCTCGTCGGGTGCGAAGAAATTCTCGAGCAATTCGACATTGGTGCGAAGGAAAGCCACATTTTTGAGACCTTCTTCAACGGCAGTCTTTGCTCCGCGCCACATGCGTGCGCCCTTGATGTCGATTCCGATGAAATTCATATCGGGGAAACGGCGTGCAAGCCCCACGGTGTATTCCCCCTTGCCGCATCCGAGTTCGAGCACAATGGGATTGGAGTTTTCGAAATAATCGGCACCCCATTTACCCTTCATTGGGAATCCGCTCTCTTTGAGCACCTGTATCGGGAACTGGAAGACATTGGGGAATGTCTCCATTTCGGCAAATTTCTTAAGTTTGTTTTTTCCCATACGGTCTATTTGCGAGCGAGTTTAGCCACGCGGCTATTCCCTTTCTCGTCCTTAATCACAAGAATATAGAATTTGGTGGAGAACGCGTCGGTATCGATAGTGAACAAGTCGGAGCCGGGAGCGACACGAGTGAGAGTGGCACCGGTGGTGTCGAAGAGAGTTGCTTCCGCCACGGTGAACGATGTTTTCACATGGAGCACGCTGCCGGAGAATGTTGCGAGAATACTGTCGTTGGGGTCAACTGCATCGATATTTGTTCCGTGGAGGCTCTTGATGTCGAATTCTTTCCATTGTTCGGCAGCCTGATAAACGAGAATCATATCGTTGTTCTGCACATAGAGAATAACCTGACTTTTGTCGATGCCTGCAAACACATCCTCGCCGAGCGCCGGGGCGATTGAGAGGGTGGAAACATAGTTTTTCACCGATGTCCAACCTTCAAAGGCATAATCGTCGATAAATTCGGTGTTGTCGGGGAATGTGAAATTTGATGTTTTGTCCCAATGTGCAAAAGAGTACTTGCCGATAGTTGCTATCGCTCCGGGGATGAGATGAGGCTGAATCGATGGCGAATAGGCAAACATATAGTCGGGGATAGCTGTCATTGAAGTCGGGAGTTCCATGTCGGTGAGGACAGCATTGAAAGCGAGGGCACCTTTGCCAAAAACTTCGGTTTTCGAAGGCAATTTGATGTTTTTAATCGCACTGTTGCTGGCAAATGACCAATCGCCGATTTCGTAGAGATTTGAACATTCCGACATGTCGGCAACAACGAGAGATGCGCCGAAAAACGCCTTGTCGCCAATCTTGGTAACGGCTGTCGGGAATGCAAATTCGGCAAGCGATTTACAATCCATAAAAGCAGCCTCGCCAATCTCGGTAACCGAAGCGGGGAGGGTAGCCTTTGAGAGCGAAGCACAGCCGTCGAATGTCGATTTCTTGATTGTAGCCACATCGCCTTTAATCTCCACCGAAGCCAACACATCGCAACGAGCGAAAGCGTATTCTCCGATTTCGGTAACCGAAGCCGGGATTGTGGCAGCGGTGATGGCGTCGCAGTCGTAGAAAGCATAATTGCCTATAGTGGATACCCCCGATGGAATCTCCACATTTGCAAGACCTTTACAACCCGCAAATGCGCTTTCGCCGATAGCCGAAAGGTCTGCCGGAAGCACAATCGATGTGAGTTTGGAGCCGAAGAAAGCCAAATCGGGCAGTTGAGAAGCCTCGTTTGTCTCGCCGGTCTTGACGGATGCGATTTTGTATGCTTCGATATGAGCCTCACTCAAGTCGATTGATGCGAGGTTGGTCATTTTCTCGGAGATGAAGTTGAAGTCGCGAGCGTCAACCGAGCCTTTAACCACAAGTTGTGTTGCATCGGTGTTGTTGCCGATAGCAAGGTCGATTTTCCCTGCCGAGGTCTCGACTTCTAACGCCACAGCGCTGAAAGGAATAAGCGCCAACAATATTAAAGAATTACGGAATGATTTCATTATTATTTGAGTTTTGATATTACACTTTTAGGTACTGCGTCCTTGTTTACCATAATGTCGATGGTTTTTGCAAGGAAATAAGCCTCCGACACGTAGAAATAGCCGTCATACACTTGGTTTGTATCCCAAGAGTTTTTCACTTTGTAGTAGCGGTTACCCTCCTGGTCATGTGCTGTGCCGACGATAACCATCCCATGGTCGTCGGAGGTTTCGTGGCTGTCGAACATCTCTTGGCGCATCTCTTGAGTTACTTCAATTTCGGGCACAGGACCTTTGAACTCGAATTTCTCTGCTTCGCGGTCCTTGTCAGAGAGTTTCACCCATCGGGCGAGTTCGGTGCCTTCCATGTCGGCTTGAGTGCGTTCCTTGGGGAGGATGGCAAATCCGTTGTACCATTGGAAACCGCCTTCGCTCACATCGGCAGCCCATGCAACGCTGTAGCCTTTTGAGAGTGCGTAGTCGGTGATTTCTTTAAGTTCGTTCATCTTCACATTGTAGCACATGCCCCAAAGCCAGTTGTCGGCAACTTCAAGGGCAAATTTCTCATAGAATGGGTGGTGAGTGAAAGATGAGAATTTGAGATAGTTATCAACATTGATTCCGAAACTATCCCAATAACTGCGCGGGGTGTATTCCTTACCTTCGAAAGTGAATTTCTCCGGCATCACACCGAGGTAGGCATCAAGAATCCCCTCAAGTCCCTTGAACCAAGCGGTGCTAAGTTTTTTGTTAGGGATGCTCTTTACGCCATCCATATAGTTTCTCATCACAGTGATAAGTTCTTTGTGGTTGTGTTTGTCCTCACCATAGTTGAGTCCGGAATACACTTCCTCCGGGAGGGCGCCATAATTTTTGAAAACATAAGGCACATCGTGGGTGTTTCCGCCTTCGGCAAAGTTGATGGTGCCATCCATGCGCACATATTTTATTGCTTTGTCGAGATAGCAGTGGTGAACGATGAACATCTCCGATAAATCCACTTCTTTTCCGGTGGCTTTCAAAATCTCATTCTCAAAAAATGAGACAGTTGAGAAACTCCAGCATGTCCCGGTTTTGTTTTGGTCTTTAACAGGTGTGGTTTTGATTACAATTTCATCGGTAAACTTAAATCCGGTGCTGTCGGGATCCACCGGTTCAGCCTTGGTCCCTGCCGATGTATAGAATATCGAGCCAAGTGCCAATCCGAGTGACAAAACAATTTTTTTCATTATATCTTGCAATTTAGTTAATACTTATTATATCTTGCAAATTTACAAAGAATTAGTTGAACATTTATCACGATTTATCCAAAAATTGCACATTCATCTACAAATTGCATTATTTTCGAGGGTCGGTGATGGTCCAGTCGGTGATGTTGCGGGCTTCGGTGCTGAAGTTCACGCCCACTTTCACAATTGGGAGATTGAGGAGCGAGAAGCGCTTGTCGTATTGCTTCAACTCGATTTGCTCCATCGCATCCTCGGCTGATTTGTTGAGTTTTATCTCAATAATATAAAGCGCATGAGGTGCGTGAAGCACCAAATCCACCCTGCCTTTGGCGGTGTGCACCTCCACATCGAGGTAGAATCCCATCAGCGAGAAGATTATGTAGAGCATCTGCTGGTAGTGCCCCTCAGAGTTGGCATTGTCGCAATAAGGAACAGTGTCGAGGAATGTCTGCAAGAAGCGTATTGCGCCATCGACATCGTCATCTTCGAGCATCTCCGACATCATTCCAAGCAACGGATTCCACTTTCCGGGACTCGCTTTTGTGTACAGCGGGAACAACGATTTCATCAGTCCAATTCTTACCTCATTGTTCGGGATATCAAGTGTGTAGCAT
>SFER01000224.1 GCA_004557195.1 Bacteroidales bacterium
GGCAACTCCCTTACTTCGATTGGGGAATTTGCTTTCAATGACTGTAGCAGTTTGACAAGCGTTATTCTGGGCAACTCCCTTACTTCGATTGGTCATTATGCCTTCAAAAATTGTAGCAGCATACAAAATATTATTATCCCAAACTCGGTAACTTTGATTGGCGGTTCTGCCTTCAGTGGTTGTAGCAGCTTGACAAGCATTTCTATCGGCAGTTCGGTTGCTTCGATTGGCTATGCAGCATTCGGGGGATGTGGCGCATTGAAAACCATTTTATATAACGCTGAGAACTGCGATGATGTAGAAGATTCTTATTATCCTTTTTCTGATTGCTCAAATATCATTATTGGGAAGAATGTGAAGAGGATGCCAAAATATTTGTTTTACTATTCATGCCCGGCACGAGTTGTTTCTCATTCGGTTACACCTCCTACCTGCGATTCACGCACTTTCGGCAGCGGTGCCTATACAGCAAGCCTCTACAGCATATGGTTGGAAAAATTTCAGCAATATCATTTCAATTTCAAATACTATTAGAGAAATTAAATTGGAGCAAGGCGAATTTGGCTTGACCGTAGGCGGCACTTTGAAATTGAATGCCACAATAACTCCTTCCAACGCCACACTTGATGTCCTGTTCTGGAGCAGTGACAGCCCTGCAGCCATAGTTGACCGGGATGGCAACGTAACAGGTATATTTGAAGGCACCGCGACAATCACCGCGGAGGCTTTGGACGGCAGCGGTGTGAAAGCCACATGCCGAGTTTCT
Organism: Bacteroidales bacterium; assembly: GCA_004557195.1. Classification (GTDB taxonomy): domain Bacteria; phylum Bacteroidota; class Bacteroidia; order Bacteroidales; family Muribaculaceae; genus W0P31-042. The sequence continues at coordinate 767 of SFER01000224.1, forward strand.
GTGAAGAATAGTATTGTTTCTTCAATTCTCATCGACCCCACGGAATTGAAGCTCGACATCAACCAAACCGGAACGATAACATCGGAAATATTGCCTGCCGAAGCCTCAAACAAAACTGTGGTGTGGAGCACAAGTAATTCGGGTGTGGCAACATTCAAAGACAATAATGATGGCTCGATAAGCGTGCTTGGCGTGGCAAATGGCACCGCAACCATTACCGCTCGCACCACCGATGGCAGCGACCTCAGTGCCACCTGCGAGGTGACAGTGGGCATCGGCGCAGTGGAAGGCGTCGAGACCGCAGAGGCGCGCGTCTATACCACCAACGGCAACATCATCATCGCAGCCACCGAGGATGGTGAAGCCGCTGTGTATGACTTCACCGGCCGCCTCATCAAGAGGGTGCCCGTCGCAGTAGGCGACAACACCACAATCCCGGTAATCCCCGGCTGCTACATAGTAAAATCCGGAGCTACCCGCCAATCCGTAATAGTAAAGTAACCCCCAAATATCCTAGGATGTCCAATATCAAAATGTATAGGACCTCCTTTATCGATGTCGTATAGCACCGAAACGTGAAACAAGCTGCCGGATTTCGCCATCTTCAATTTTGGCAGGGGTGCTGCCTGATTGAGCAAACACCTTCGACAATCCACTTGCACTACACGCGGCGGACATTGCCCCAAGAGCAGAGATTCTCAAAAAATTCCTTCTATCCATATCATGAAATTTTGGGTTATGAAATTTACAATGCAAAATTAGTGCGTCGGGAAGTTGTGGAACATACCTATATTTCGGAAAAAAGTACCTATTTTCCGTATTTTATAAAGTGTAGTTTATAGAAATAGGTGTTATTTGTAAAGTTTAGTTTATAAATCGGGAGAATTTGCGATATTTTTACATTTTTTATTGCAATCCATCTTTTCGCTGTGATGGAATTTGTTGTTATTGGGCGATTTTTGCTAACTTTGCGGCACTAAGTATTGTGAATGATGGACAGAAGCTTGACTTTCAGCACTTCGAGCGAACTTATCAGATTCCCAAGCGAGGCGGTGGTGCTTATCGCTGCCGATGGGAACTATTCTGTCGTTACTTTGACGGACGGCACGGAGTATGTCCTTACTTTGCAGCTGGGGCAGATTGAGCGCAAGCTGATGGATTTTGTTGCAAGTGGCGACAACCGCTTTATCCGCATCGGCAAGAGCCTTATAATCAACCGCGAATATATTTCCTATATTAATCCGGCACGACAGAAGTTGGTCCTTTCGGATTGCCGCACCTTTAAGCGCGAGACAACAGCCTCGCGTGATGCACTGAAAGCCCTGAAAGAATATATAGAAAAGGAGGAACAACTATGAGTAGAAAGAATATCGACATTGACGACAACGAGATAAGAATTATCACGTCGAAAAGCGGAAACGGCAATTCCACTCCTCCACGTAGGCTATATTATGCAGTTGCTTGCGCCGCTGTGGCAATTGCTGCTTTTGTGCTTGTTCTGTTTATGAGCAGCGATGATGCTGCCGAGAGCGAGGAACTGACAGTGACGCAGGAAGCGGCAGCACCCATTGATACAGCCACTGTGGTGAAGAAAGGATATGTGGAGATTACGGATACCGTCGTTGGCGATGTGCCTCTCGTTATTCTCACTCCGCGCGATGCCACGCCACAGCTTCACATCGGCATCGACGTGCTGCAAGCACCCGAAGTGGTGATGGCAGTGCAGGCAGCCGACATTCGCAGCGACAATGGCGGCATCGTTGGAGCCTATGTGGTCGAGGGCAATCTGGTGAGCAAGGGACAGGCAAAATCGGGTTTCTGCGCTATAATCGACGGCAATATCACCATAGGCGTAGCCGATGCAACACCGTTCTTCGAAAAAGCCATTGAGTCCAACGGCTACTTCTTCCGCCAATATCCGCTTGTGGTGGGCAACCAGTTGGTGGAAAACAAGCCCAAAGGACGGTCTCTCCGCAAGGCTCTTGCCGAGTGGAACGGCATCCCGGTGGTGGTGCTTAGCCGCAGCAGGCTCACATTCCATGATTTCGCGCAGACGCTTGTAGATTTGGGCGTAGCAAATGCCATCTATCTCGTAGGGGCGGAAGCTTTCGGCTTTGCCGTCGATTCCGAGGGCAACAAAACCGAATTTGGCAAGGAAGCACCGTCGCCCAAGGTGAGCACCAACTACATAATCTGGCGATAACCGCATTTCATACATCACAGACTCCATTTCATACAAAGCCCGGCAATTTCTTTTGTCGGGCATAATTTTTCCCCGAAATTTGCAGCGGTGAAACTATGCTGGTTTTCCGCCTTGAAATTTTTTGGAAAAAATATGAAACTGTTGATTCTAAATCTTATTTTTCTTGCTGCAATGTGTTCATGCACATCGCGCAACGACGGTGATTTCACGCACATCG
>SFER01000025.1 GCA_004557195.1 Bacteroidales bacterium
ATGCGAAAGTTCTCACTCCCGCCGGGTGGGTGAAAGACGCATCGGTCATCATTAAAGATGGCTTGATTGAAGAAATCAGAAACAACAGTCGTATCGAAGAGAATGCAGACACCACCTACGATGCTCGCGGCAACTATGTCGTGCCGGGTGGCATCGAAATCCACGTTCATGGTGGTGGCGGTCGCGATTTTATGGAAGGCTCCGAAGAGGCTTTCCGTGTTGCTGTCAACGCCCACCTCAAACATGGTACCACTGCAATTTTCCCCACTTTGTCATCTTCCACAGTGCCGATGATTGAGGCTGCCGCTGCCACTTGCGACAAACTCATGAAGGAGAAAGACACCACTGTTATGGGTCTTCACCTCGAGGGACATTATCTCAACCCTGTGATGGCAGGTGGTCAGATCCCCGAGAACATCAAGTTGCCCGACCCCAATGAGTATGTGCCGATTATAGAGAACAATGCCTGCATCAAGCGCTGGGACGCCGCTCCCGAGATGCCCGGTGCGCTCGATTTCGCCAAGTTTATCACAAGCAAGTCGGTGCTCGCTTCTATTGCCCACACTTCGGCAGGCTTCAAGGCTGTAAAGGCAGGTTTCGAGGCAGGATTTACTCATGTAACCCACTTCTACAACGCTATGCCGGGCTTCCACAAGTATCACGAATTCAAGCACGAAGGCACAGTGGAGAGCGTTTACCTCATCGACGACATGACTGTGGAAATGATTGCCGATGGCATCCACGTTCCGCCGGTGTTGCTCAGCCTCATCCACAAGGTTAAAGGCGTGGAGCGCACCTGCCTCATCACCGACGCACTTGCTTGCGCCGCCAGCGACAGCCAAGTGGCTTTCGACCCGCGTGTGATTATCGAGGATGGTGTGTGCAAATTGAGCGACCGCTCAGCCCTCGCCGGTAGTATCGCCACTATGGACCGCCTCATTCGCACAGCTGTCGATCAAGCCTACATCCCGCTTGCCGATGCTGTGAGAATGGCTTCCGAAACCCCTGCCCGCATTATGGGCATCTACGACCGCAAAGGCTCCTTGCAGCGCGGTAAAGACGCCGACATCAACATCTTCGACAAGACGCTCAACCTTGTCAAGGTGATTTCGATGGGTAAAGAGGTGAGAATCTGATAGCTGATTACGATTTGCGGTTCAGAAATCGTCCGAATGCGTAACTGAAAATGTCTTTCTGGATTTTTGAGCCGAGAACGAAGCACACAAGGAAATAGACTCCGAATCCCGAAACAAGTTGTGCTGCAAGAAGCAGCAAATTGTTGGAAATATATCCGGCAGCCATTATCGGAATGATGATGGCTGCTGTTGTTATTGCAAGATAGGGGAGGAAATCACGCACAAGCAGCCACGCGCTGCATTTCATCGAGCGGGAGGTGATGATGAGCGATGCCGCGAAGAACACCGCGCCACATGCCACCTGCCCGAGCACAAGCACTGTCATGCTTTCGCCTATTGTGAGCACTATCGCAACTATGAGAAGCAGGTCTTTCACCAGTTCGCTATACACCATCGCTTTCGATTTCGCTATCGAGATGATTAAATTGTTGTACAAGGCAGTTATCACCACAAAAATCCCTCGGATGAGTAGCAGTTGAAACAGCGGAATAGCCTCGTCCCATTTGGTGCCGAAGAGCAAGTGGAAAATCGTTTCCGACGATGTGATGAGTACCCCGAAGCAGGGGAACATGATGTATCCCACACAGCGGTTGGTCTTGGCTACCGTTTTCAGAAACTGCTCTTTATCGTCCTGGAATTTGCTCAACAACGGCAGAAACGACGATGTGAATATCTGCGATAGCGAAGCAATCCCCATTTTGCTCCATTTGTCGGCTTGGGTGTATATTCCCAAGCTCGTAAGGCTGTAGTATGCGCCGATAATGTAGTTATAGATGTTTAGCGACACCGTATTGAGGAAAGAGGTGGTGAGCACACCGGCGCCCACTTTGAAAATCGACCGCAGAGAGGTGAAGCTGAACACGAACGACGGCATCCATTGCGATGTAGCCCATAAAATTGCCGATTTCACTGTCGCGAGGGTAATCGACTGCCACACAATCGCCCATGCGCCGTATCCCGCGAGTGCGAGCCACACACCCACAATCCCCGACACCACAAGTCCTATGGTGTTGCTCACGGCTACCATTTTCACTGTCATCATTTTCGTGAGGCGGTTGGTTTGCACCACTGCGGTGGCGTTGATTATGAAAGTGAGGAACATGACACGCGATAGGGGGATGAGCTTCTCGGAGCCGAAAACCTCGGCGATAAGCGGTGCCGCCATCCACAGTACAGCATAGATTGCCACACTCATGGCAAAATTGAAGTAGAACACCGTGCTGAAATCGGTGTCGGTGGGGTTCTTCTTCTGGATGATGGCAAAGGAGAAGCCGCTATCTACAAAAAGCGATGCGAACGCCTGGAATATGAGAATCGAGCCGACAAGTCCAAACTCCTCTTTCGAAACCACATTGGCAAGAATTATGCCGGTAACGGCATAAAGCACTTGCGACAGCACTTTGTCGATGGTGTTCCACTTGAGAGTGCGGGCGGTGAGTAGTTTGATATTGTCGGTTGGAGTCTCAGCCATCGGTTATTCTTCTTCGAGTGGTATAGCCTTGATGCTGCCGAGTTTATGGGTTTTCACCTCTTGAGGCTTGCCGGAATAATATACCTTGCCTGTTCCAAGTCCTTTCACCACGAGTTTGCCCGAGACATTGCATCCGATGCATCCTGTGCCGCTGATTGTGGCGGTAACATTGGTCGCTTTGAGTTTGTCGGCTTGGATTTCTCCGGTGCCAATCGATTTGAGGCTTGCATCGACACACTGTCCCGACACCACTATCACCCCTTTTCCGGTGAGTATCTCAGCTTTGAGTTTGGTAGCCTCGATGCCGGTGGCTTTGATTTTGCCGTTGTCGGTGAGTTTAATCTCGATTTCGGGAGCGGGTGCGATTGAGGCGATTGTGAGGGTGCTGTCCGATGAGTTTTCTATTTTTGTGAGAAACGAGGAATAGACATGCACCACCGGCAAGTTGGGGCGGTCAACTGCCCCGGTCATAACCTGGATTCTCAGCCGACCCTTGTTGTTGGTCGAGAACATGATTTTGTTTGCCATGTCGGGCGTTGTTTCATAACAGACCATTCCCACAGAGTCGGGGTTGTTGGAATAGACCACATTTATATTGTCATCCACTTGCAAGTGGGTAAATTCCCCCACCTTCACTGCGTATTTTGCGGCGAAGGCAATGCCAAAATTCATGGCGATGGTAAGCAGTAAAATAATACGTTTCATTGTCTAAGTGCTAAATTGTTGGTAGTATGTTAGTTTCTATATCGGTTAATATCTCGTCGAGTTCGGCAAATGTCTTTGCCTGGAGCATAGCGATGCGTTTTTCTCTAAAGTTGGGAATCCCTTTGAATAGGGGAGTGGCTGCGAGATGTCGGCGAATGTGCAGAATCCCCCTGATTTCGTCGATACGGCTGATGCTTTCGTTGATTTGACGGCGGAGTAGCGCCATTTTTTCCGATGAAGGGATAGGAGTTACACTTCCGGTGTCGATAAATTCGCGCATTTCTCTAAACACCCATGGCGCGCCAATCGAGGCACGACCCACCATCACGCCATCCACGCCATATCGCTCGAAGCACTCGCGGGCGCGTTCCGGGGTGGTTACATCGCCGTTGCCGATAATGGGGATTGTCATGCGCGGGTTGCGTTTCACCGCTTCGATAAGAGTCCAGTCGGCTTCGCCGGTGTACATCTGGCTGCGGGTGCGCCCATGAATCGACAGCGCCTGTATCCCGCAGTCTTGCAGTTGTTCGGCAAGTGTTACGATTATCTTGTTCTCGCAGTCCCAGCCGAGGCGCGTTTTCACCGTTACCGGGATATTCACTGCCTTAACCACTGCGGCGGTGATTTCGAGCATCTTGGGTATGTCGCGTAGCATCCCTGCGCCGGCTCCTTTCGATGCCACTTTCTTCACCGGGCAGCCGAAGTTAATGTCGAGGATATCAGGATTGGCAGCTTCGGCTATCCGTGCCGCCTCCACCATTGTGTCAACATCCTTGCCGTAGATTTGAATGGCGGCAGGCCGCTCGGCATCCTGGATGTGGAGCTTGCGTGTGGTGCTGTTGATGTTGCGTATCAAGGCATCGCACGATACAAATTCGGTATATACCATGTCGGCTCCTTGCTCCTTGCAGATGAGGCGGAACGAGGGGTCAGTTACATCTTCCATTGGTGCCAGCAATAGCGGCTTTTCTCCCAGATTTATTTTCCCAATTTTCATATTTGATTTTTCGCGCCACGAAATTACGAAAAATTGACAACATTTGCCACATCTTTGTATGTTTTGGACTAAATTATGCGAATTTATGGCTAATTTTGCACCGAATTTATGAGACTTCACCGCACAATATTGCAACTTTCGCTCCCGGCAATCATCACGAACGTAACCGTGCCGTTGCTCGGACTTATCGACATTGCCATTTCGGGGCACATTGGCGATAGTGCCGAGATTGGCGCTATTGCCCTGGGCGCGATGATGTTTAATATGCTTTACTGGAATTTCACTTTCTTGCGGATGGGCACCACCGGAGTTACGGCGCAGTTCTACGGCGCTCGGCGCGACGATATGGTATCCACGACGCTGTTTCGCGCGCTCGCAATAGCGCTTGCCATTGGTGTGGCGATTCTCCTGCTGCAGGTTCCGCTCAAGTCGCTGTTGATAGCGTTGCTGGCACCTTCCGACAGGGTGGCGACTCTCGCCGGCAGATATTTCTATATATGTGTGTGGGGTGCTCCGGCGATGCTTTGCACCTCGGCGCTCAAGGGGTGGTATATCGGGATGCAAAATTCCCGCTTTCCGATGTATATTGCGGTGTCGGTGAATGTGGTGAATGTGGCGATGAGTCTGCTTGCGGTGTTTGTGCTCGGCTATGGCTTTGTGGGTATTGCTGTGGGCACTCTTGTGGCTCAATATTTTGGCATCGCGCTGTCGGTGGCGCTGCTTCTGTGCCGCTACCGGCGCTTCCTTCGCCTCAGTCATCTGCGCGGTGTGCTCGAAGGGGAGGGGCTTGGCAAGTTTTTCAGGGTGAATCGCGATATTTTCATTCGCAGTGTGTGCCTGCTTGCGGTTACTGCTTTCTTCACTTCGGCAGGTGCTCGCAGCGGCGACACTGTGCTTGCCGCCAATGCGCTCATTATGCAGTTGTTCCTAGTGTTCACCTATTTCATGGATGGCTTTGCTTTTGCGGGCGAGGCTCTTGTGGGTCGCTGTGTGGGCGAGGAGAACGATGCCATGCTGCGACGTAGTGTCTCGGCTCTGCTCAAATGGGGCCTGGGCGTAACTCTTTTGTTTGCCGCTCTTTATGGCGGTGCGCTTCCGTTTATTTTGTCGTTTCTCACCACATCGCAACAGGTGATTGATTGCGCTATGCGCTATCGCCTATGGTGCCTGCTGATACCGGTGGTGGGGGTTTCCACTTTCATCTGGGATGGGGTGTTTGTCGGGCTCACCGCCACTCGCCAGCTTGTCTATTCTATTGTGTGTGCGTCTGCCTTGTTTTTTGCGGTCTATTTCAATCCGTTCACTTCGCGCGACAACCATTTGCTGTGGATTTCGTTCCTGCTCTATATCTGGGTTCGTGGGGTGGTGCTTTGGTGGTGCTATCGTCGCCGCATGTTAAAGCAATAGTTAAATTTAACTTTCTTTCTCCACCCGATTGTTTTTGGCATTAAAATTGCTATTTATCATATAATATATAATAGGTGTGTCTCTGGATTGTTACAAAATGAAATATTTGTACTAAATTGAAAGAAAAAATGCATTTTTTACTGCAAATTTGAAAGAAAAACGGGTTGAAGCATGAAATTATAGTAAAAAAATATGGATATTTTGGAAATTTAGACTAAATTTGCAGCCTGTATTAAAGTAAATGTAGGTATTAGAATCAAACTGACACCCTATGGTTAAGGTTTAGTGGTTACATTTATTTTTTTTGAATTATTAATTAACAGCTTCCATTTGAATTTCAAGTGTGAGGTTGATATTTGGAGAATTTTATAATTTTATTAATAGATAGTGTTTTATGAGAAAAAAGTTATTTATTTTCTGCGGAATGCTTATGATTGCCCTTTCTGCGCTGGCGCAAGTTACAGTGCGGGGTGTCGTAATTTCGGCGGAAGACAAAGAACCTGTCATCGGTGCCACTGTCCAAATTAAAGAAAATAAGTCGGTCGCTACTGCTACCGATTTGGATGGTAAATTCACTTTGACAGCACCTTCTGCAAAATCTACTGTGTTGGTAACCTACATCGGTATGAAACCTGCAGAGGTAAAGGTGCAACCTGGTAAAGAACTTCACATCGTTTTGGAGTCTAACGCTACCGAACTTGGTGAAATCGTTGTTACCGGTATGCAAAAGATGGACAAACGCCTATTTACCGGTGCTACCGCCAAAATCGATGCCGATAAGGCTCGTCTCGACGGTGTTGCCGACATCAGCCGCGGTCTTGAAGGTAAGGCTGCCGGTGTGTCGGTGCAAAACGTGTCCGGTACTTTCGGTACTGCTCCTAAAATCCGCGTCCGCGGTGCCACTTCAATCTACGGTACTTCCAAGCCGCTTTGGGTTGTTGATGGTGTGATTCTTGAAGATGCTGTGGAAATCAGCGCCGACGAACTTTCGTCGGGTGATGCCGAAACCCTTATCGCTTCGGCTGTTGCCGGTCTTAACGCCGACGACATCGAGAGTTTCCAAATCCTCAAGGATGGTTCTGCAACTTCTATTTATGGTGCGCGCGCTATGGCGGGTGTGATCGTTGTTAATACAAAGCAAGGTCGCGCCGGTAACACAAGCATCAAATATACAGGCGAACTTACCTACCGACTTAAACCAAGTTACAGCGAGTATAACATCAGTAACTCGCAAGAGCAAATGGGTATTTACAAGGAAATGGAGCAAAAGGGCTGGCTCGAATTTGCTTCGCTCGCTTCTTCTTCCTCTTCGGGTGTATATGGTACAATGTACAAACTCATCGACAGTTACGCCAATGGCAAGTATGGTCTCCCAAATACCACCGAGGCTAAAAATAACTACCTCCGTCAGGCTGAGTTCCGTAACACCGACTGGTTTGACCTCCTTTTCAATAGCAACGTGATGCAAAACCACTCTGTGAGCATCTCCGGCGGTACCGACAAAGGCCGTTTCTACACTTCGGCTTCGGTTATGTACGACCCGGGATGGTACAAAAAGAGCGAGGTTAACCGCTACACTTTCAACGCCAATGCTTCTTATGAACTTAGTCGCACTCTCCGCGTGAAGTTGCTCACCAGCGACTCTTATCGTAAACAAACTGCGCCGGGTACTCTCAGCCAGGATGTCGATGTCGTTAGTGGTCAAGTAAACCGTAGTTTCGATATCAACCCGTTCAGTTATTCGTTGAACACTTCGCGTGTTACCGACCCTACTGCTACTCTCACTCGTAACTATGCCGACTTCAATATCTTCCGCGAGCTCGACAACAACTATATAGATATAGGTGTTACCGACCTTAAATTCCAAGGCGAAATCAACTGGCGTCCTATCGCCGGTCTTGAAATCATCGGTATCGCTTCCTATCGTTATAGCAAGTCTTCTCAAAACCACTATGTGAAGGACAACTCCAACCAGGCGATGGCTTATCGCGCCGGTGTTGACCCCGAGGACGCTACTATCCGTTACAGCAACCCATATCTTTATACCGACCCCGATGAGCCTAACGCTCTCCCCGAGACCGTGCTCCCTAAAGGCGGTATCATGTATCACAAGTTGTTCTCGATGTCGCAATTCGATGTCCGCGCAACTGCCCAGTACAACAAGACTTTCAACAACACTCACATCCTCAACGTGATGGGTGGTTTCACAGTGAGCGACATCGAACGCCACGGCGAAAACTACCAAGGCTGGGGTATCTGCTACGATAATGGTAATATTCCGTTTATCGACTGGCACCTCTTCAAGCAACAGAGCGAGGAAAACACCAACTACTTCTCCGATACTTGGACCTACCGCCGCGACGCTGCCTTCTTCGGCACCGCAAGTTACTCCTACCTCGGTAAGTATATCATCAATGGTACTATCCGCTACGACGGATCTAACAAACTCGGTAAGTCGAGCCAGTCGCGTTGGCTCCCCACTTGGAACGTTTCTGCCGCTTGGAACATGCACGACGAGTCTTGGTTTGCCAACCGCGTGCTCTCTCACGCTAAACTCCGCGCTTCTTACTCACTCACCGGCGAAAGCGGTCCGAGTTGGGTGTCAAATGCCACTGCAATCTACAATCCTTACAAGCCTTGGCGCCCCGTTACCGATGCCAACGAACTCGGTCTTTCGCTCGACGAAATTGCCAACAGCGAGTTGACCTACGAGAAAAAACATGAGTTTGACCTCGGTGTTGACCTCGGTTTCATCAACAACCGCATCAATGTGGTGTTCGACTGGTACAAGCGCGACAACTACGACCTCGTGGGTATGACTTACACCCCCGGTACCGGCGGTCAAATCGCAAAGTATGCCAACGTGGCTTCTATGTCTTCTCATGGTGTTGAGTTCACTCTTTCTACTCGCAACATCCAGAACAAGAACCTCACTTGGACAACCGACCTCACATTCTCGTTTGCCAAGAACAAGATTACCGACCTCAAGACCCGCTCGCGTGTAATCGACCTCGTGAAAGGTGCCGGTTACGCTCGCGAAGGCTATCCTGTGCGCGCAATCTTCTCTATCCCGTTCGTAGGTCTTAACGACGAAGGTATCCCGATGGTTATCAACGAAAACGGCGAGGTTACCACTTCGGATATCTACTTCCAGGAGTTCGAGAAACTCGACCACTTGAAATATGAAGGTCCTACCGACCCGACTATCACCGGTGGTTTCGGTAACATGGTGTCTTGGAAAGGCTTCCACCTCAACGTGTTCCTCACCTACGCTTTCGGCAACAAAGTGCGCCTCGACCCTGTGTTCGCTGCCGCTTACAGCGACCTCACCGCTATGCCTAAGGAATTCAAAAACCGCTGGGTGAAACCGGGCGATGAACTCCTTACAAATGTTCCGGTTATCGCTTCGCGCCGCCAGTACAAAAACGATCCTTATCTTTCCTACGCTTACAATGCGTACAACTATTCTACTGCTCGCATTGCCGATGGCGGCTTCATCCGCTTGAAAGAGGTGTCTCTAACTTACGACTTGCCTTCTCGCGCAATCCGCGCTCTCCGCTTGTCTAATGCTTCGGTTAAACTCCAGGCAACAAACCTCTGCCTCCTCTATTCCGACAAGAAACTCAACGGTCAAGACCCCGAGTTCTTCAATAGTGGTGGTGTTGCATCGCCTAACCCTAAGCAATTTACTTTCACATTAAGATTAGGACTCTAAATTTTTTCTCACGATGAAATTGAATTTATTAAAATATACCGCTTTCTGCGTTGCCGCACTCGCTTTGGCTTCTTGCAACGATTTCCTCGACAAGGTGCCCGACACTCGTGTGGAACTCAACTCTCCCGAGCAACTTCGTTTGCTCATGGTCAACGCCTATCCTTCTTCCAACTATTCTCTCGTGTGCGAGTTCTCCTCCGATAACTATATCGACAACAACTCGCCCGACGAAAATGGTATGCGTTACAACCTTTCATCATACAACCGTATCGACGACGAACTTTTCGCCTGGGAAGATGCTAAGGCAAGTTCCGGTAACGACACTCCGTCGGACATCTGGGAGGCTTACTACCACTCTATCGCTTGCGCCAACGCTGTCCTCGAAAAAATCCCCGAATTTGAGGCTAACACCGAACTCAAAGGTCGCGACATGCTCCCCGCTATCAAGGGCGAGGCGCTCCTCGTGCGCGCTTTCAGCCACTTTATCCTCGCTAACCTCTTCTGCGAGGCTTATCGCGGTCCCGAATTGAGCAAAAACATCCTCGGTATCCCTTATATCACCGAGCCCGAAACTATTGTTCATGTTGTCCCCGAGCGCGGAAATCTCGCCGAAGTTTACGATATGATTGAGAAAGACCTCCTCGAAGGTATCTCCCTCATCAACGATGGTCTCTACGAGGTGCCCAAGTACCACTTCAACAAGGCTGCCGCCAACGCTTTCGCCGCTCGTTTCTATCTCTTCAAGCGCGACTACAAGAAAGTGCTCGCTTATTGCGACGCCGCTTTCGGTGGTCCCGATGTTGACCCCACTCCCTACATGAGCGACATCTGGAACCAAGTTTCCAACTTCTATTATATCTCCGACTTCGGTCGCTATCAGACCAACATCACTCAGCAACGCAACTTCATGCTCATTGCCACCTATTCCACTTGGCTCCGCCACATCTCGGGTAGCAAACGATATGGTTGCAACCGCGAGGCTAAGCGCGCCACAATCCAGGGCCCCGGCCCTACATGGTCGCAATACCAATGGCGTAACAGCAAGGGCGAAACTTTTTCTATGCACCCATGCTTCAACGGCGCCTGCGGTACAAACGGTAAGTCGGAATATGGTCTTTACTTCGCAGGTACTGCCGCCGAACTCTTTGAGTACACCGACAAACTTGCAGGTATCGGCTTCGCTCACCAAGTGCGCGCCGAGTTCACAGGCGAGGAGACTCTTATCACCCGCGCCGAGGCTAAGGCTTATCTTGGCGACATCGAAGGCGCTATCGCCGACCTCAAAATCTGGGACCAAGCCCACCGCAATTCTCCCAATGTTACCCCCGGTGAAGATCACTTCGACGAGTTAACCTACGCTCAAATCGTGAAGTTCTACCAGACTAAAGACCCCGGCTTCGGCATCGTTAAGACTTTGAACATCGACGAAATCTGCCCAAGCACCGAGTATGCTGTCAACGACAATATCGAGCCGCTCCTCCAATGCGTCCTCCACTACCGTCGTATCGAACTTATCCACACCGGTATGCGTTGGTTCGACCTCAAACGCTATGGCATCGAAATCTCTCACGCCATCGGCAAAGAACCCCGCATCGAAACTCTTACTAAACTCGACCCGCGCCGCGCTCTCCAGATTCCTAACGAGGTTATCGCCGCAGGTATCGAGCCTAACAACCGCAGCAATGTGGCTCTCTCCTCGGGTGCCGAATATTCTAAAATCACTCCCGAGCCTAAAGCAGAACTCATCTCTAAATGATTTTGAATTATGAAAGTAAGTAAATTTTTCTCTATAGTAGCAGCATTGGCAACTGCAGCAATGTCGCTCTCTTCTTGTTCCGATGACAAGTTCGACCCATCTATCTTCCCCGAAGGTGGTGATGAACTCGACCCCAACTCGGTTACTTACAAGTTCGACAAATGGTTGCAACAAACATATCTCACCCCCTACAACCTCGACTTCCGCTACAAAATGCAGGATGTAGGCGCCGATATGAACTATAACCTCGTTCCCGCCGAATACGACAAGGCTGTCGATCTCGCAATCCTCACCAACTACCTCTGGTTCGAGGCTTACAAAGAGGTCGTTGACGAAGAGTTCCTCAAAATGTACGGTCCTCGCATCATCCACCTCATCGGTTCCTCGGCTCTCAACCCATCTTCAGGTACCGAAATCCTCGGTCTTGCCGAGGGTGGTATCAAGGTGTCGCTCTTCAAGGTGAACTTCCTTAACGTGAGCGACTTCAACAACCTCAACGAGATGTACTTCAAGACTATGCACCACGAGTTTGCTCACATCTTGCACCAGACTAAGTCGTACCCCACCGAGTTCAACCTCGTTTCTAACGGTCTCTACGACGATAACAACTGGCAGGACCGTCAAGAAAGTATGCTCCGCTCAAAAGGCTTCATCACAAACTATGCAAGTTCGCAAACTCGCGAGGACTTCGCCGAGACTATCGCCAACTACATCGTAAAGACCGATGAGCAATGGGCTTCCTACATGAAGGATGCCAACCGCGGCTGGGAAACTCCAACTCCCACCGAGGGCACCGATGTTGAACCCGATGCGACATACTACTGCTTCTACTACTACAACAACAACCAAAGCGGCGACGAAAACAAGCAATACGCCCCCGAATCTGTTGTGGTTGAGAAGGAAGAAGATGGTAAAATCGTTTACTATCACAAAACTCTCAAGGACGACAAGAAGAACCCAATCCGCATCTATCCCTGCGAGGATAAAGACGGAATCGACGGCGAGGCTGTTATCCTCCGCAAGGTGAATATCGCTCGCGTTTGGCTCCGCGACGAGTTTGGTGTTGACCTCGACCAACTCCGCGAGGTGGTTCAACGTCGCCAATCTTCCTACGACATAAACGCTCTCCGCAAGCAAATCGAAGACATTCAGTAATTCCCTCACTCTGTTTATTTATTTAGATTATGAAAAAATCATTATATATTTCAGCGTTGTCGCTCTCTTTGATGCTTTCGTTTTCTTCTTGCAATAACGAAATCGACGACATTTTCGACCAAAACGCCGCCGAACGCACCGAGTCTGCGATGAAGGATTATGAGGCGTTCCTCCTTGCCGACGGTGGTAAGTGGAGAATGGAATATTTCTGCAACTCGACCGAAGAAGGCTACAACTTCATCGTCTCTTTCCGCAACGATGGCTCGGTTACTATCTCCGGCAAAAACAAGTACATCAACGATGGTGAGAATGCCGCGTTCAAGACTTCCACTTCTTTGTGGGACATCATTGCCGACTACGGTCCGGTGCTCTCGTTCTCTTCCTACAACCCTGTGTTCCACATCTTCTCCGCTCCCTACGATATCCCCGGTACCACAAACCCCGACACCGGCACCGATATCGACGAAACCGGTAAGGGACACGAGGGCGACTATGAATTCCGTTTCATGGAAAAGGTCGATGAAAACACTCTCTATCTCAAAGGTAAGAAGAGCGGCTACTCTATCATGATGTACCGCGTCGCTCCCGACTTCGACGATAAGGCCTACTTCGAGGAGGTTGACGCCACCGAGAAGAAGTTGTTCAATGCTCGCTTCAACCGTCTCATCCTCACTACTACCGATGGCGAACGCTTCGTGATGACAGGTGGTGCTTCTCACATCATGACATTCTATCCCGAAGCCGGCGACGCTGTTACTCAGGTGTGCACCCTTAACGCTCTCGTTAAGGCAGACGGTTTCTCATTCCCTACTGTCCTCGATATCCAACGTGCCAACGGCGAGGAAATCCAAGTTCAGCACTTCATTTATAACGAAGAAGATGGCACTGCCATTTGTCAGGAAAATGATGCTGTACTCACTGCCGAAGACTACACCAATATCATCAACACTGTAGGATATGTTTGGCAATTCCCGCAGGCTAATGTCAACGGTCAATTTGCTACCATCTACAGCAGCATTGTGTCCGATGTCAAGAAAAAACTCAAAGAAACTTTCCGTTACTTCGAGTTTGCCTACGACAACAACGGCAACTACACCCTCCGTTTCAAGAGTGGTAAATACACCGGTATGATTTATTGCGAGTTCCAACGCGAAACCGCTACCACCGGCCGTTTCGTCTTCAGCGGCGAATGTGACTCCAGTGCGTCATACTACTACAACAACATCCCCGGATTCAAGCAGTTGTGCGACCTCATCGGCTCTGCAACAGTTACATTCTCAAGCGCTTCGCGCCTTGTCCCAAATGTGCTCACTTTCTCGCTCAATGCCGAGGATTCAATCACTTTGAAGCTACAATAATTCATTGCGGTCGGGCTGCGTAGCCCGTTGCCCGACCCTTTAATATTGAGATACTATTTTTCTAACTTTTCTAAATTTTTTATGTTATGAAGAAATCATTACTTTTCTCAGTTGCACTTGCATCTGTAATGAGCGTTTCAGCTCAGCAAGTCAACTCTGTTGCTCCTGCAACAGTCAGTGAAGCCGAAGTTGTTGCTCCTATGAGCCAACGTGTTTCGGAAGTTAAGGCTGCCGACGCTTCTCGCGAAATCTCTTTCGGCTATGCCAAAGCTCAAGCCAAAGCTGCAGGTCTCAAGGCTGTTACCGGTCCTGCCAAGGCTTTCTACTCTCGTCAAAAAGGCTTGACCTACGCTGGTATGTCTGCCGGTTCTTACTCATTGAAGGCTTCTCGTATGCATGTCCTCCCTTATCAAGATTTCACCCTCACAAGCCTCTCTACCGAGCCTGAAACTCTCACTTGGATTGTTAGCGATGGCTTCACTACCGATGAAACAGGTGCTATTGATGGTTGGACTGTTAAAGAGTTCTCCGGCGAAACCGTTACATGGCGCCACGATGAAATGTCAAGTATTCACCTCTGCCCCGCATTGGAGGCTGCCAACTCTCTCGGCGACTCTACCTATCAAGCTGCCGATTATATTACCAACCTCCCTTACCTCTCAAGTTCTACCGAAGGTGTAGGCAACTTCTACAAAGCAAACCTTAACCCGGTTGCCGAGACCGTTGCTTATTGGGGTGTTTCTGCTTGCAACAGCGCTGACGCCAACACTCGTCTCGTTAGCAAGTATGGTCTCACTGAAGACAAAGGTTTCACCGATGTAAATCTTTATGGTCTTGGTGAAGTATTCTACTATCCCGGCAAGCCTTACCTCTTGACCGATGCTGCCGCTTTTGTTTGCGACTTGGTTAAAGACGGCAACCTCAATGCCAAACTCGAAATCTACAAGGTTTCTTTCGATGAAAATGACGACATTGTCATCGGCGATCTCCTCACTACTGCAACCAACGACCCATCTGTTATCGCTTCCGGTCGTCAATTCCAATGCGTAGTGTTCAACGACCTCGTTTACACCGACCCCGTAACTCAACGTGCAAGCGACCTCGTTATCGACAGCGACATCCTCGTTGTTGTTAAGCCTGCCGATGCTACCACTTCTTACGCTTCTTACATTTGGGCTACTACCGAAGACTTCCCTGCAAAAGTCTCAGATCTTTGGAACGATGTCTGCACACCTTACCTCATGGCAGGTGCTAAACACAATGGCAGCGACGTAGTTATTCCTATCCCAGCTGCTGCTGCATTCTACAACGATAAGGACCCGTCTAAACTCGACGTTCAACGTTCATTCGCTATCGAAATCAACGCTCACTACTACTACCTCCACAGCGAAGACGACACTTTCAACGCTCCTGTTGAAGGTGGTGAGAAGACTTTCACATTCGATTCTTGGTATTCTTCTGCCGCTTGGGATGTTATGACAGCCGATGAGGAAGATGTTCCCGAGTGGATTACAATCTCTGCCAACGACATCAATGAAGGCGAAGGTTACACAGGTGTAACTGAAGTTAAATTTGAAGTTGAGGCTCTTCCTGCCGGTGTTGAAGGTCGTGCTTGCGACGTAGTTCTCTCTTACTACGGTGCTTCTGCAACTATCCACATCACTCAAGGCAACACAGGTGTTGAAGGTGTTGAAGTTTCTGCTGCCAAGGTTACTAACGTAAACGGCAACTTCGTTGTTTCTTGCGACAACGCTACCGAAGTTAGCATCTACAACGCTGCCGGTTCATTGGTTAAGACTGCCGCTATCAATGGTGAATCTGTAATCGATGCTCAAAACCTTGCAAACGGAATGTATATTCTCAAATTTAACAATAATGTAATTGTTAAAGCTGTTAAGTAATTATCAGTTTTAGAACACTATCAGTGGAGTGGGGCTACCGTGAGGCGGCCCCACTTTTGCTATGGTACCACCGCGCAGCGTAGCAAGAACACGGATTAAACGGATATGGCTCGCAGAATCTCGCAACCTGCAGGCTACGCCTGGATGACGCGCTGAGCGCAGCTACCGCTGGCGCAGACGATGACCAGAGTCGGACATTTACGCCACCCCGGAGGCGGTGGCAGCTGTGCGTAGCCGGGTATTGAGCCGACCGGGGTGTCGGCGACATGCCCGGAGCACCGAGAACACATATATAATCGCCACCCCGGAGGCGGTGGCAGGCTGTTTGCTACTGATTGCGGCACCACCGCAGAGAATGGTGGTATGCAACGCGCCGCTACCGATGGCACTACTACCGCAGACTGTGCTCTGCTACCGATAGCGATACCACCGCCGAGAATGGTGGCATGCAACGCACCGCTACGGATAGCGCTGCTCCCGCAGACTGTGCGCTCGCTACTGATGACGGCACCCCGAAGCGGGTGCTCCTGCCCATAACCCCACACTTACGCAGTTGTGTGGGGATCAGTGCAATAGATAGAAAAATGTGTGCCAAAGGTACACCCCTTGAAGCATAACGGTGAATCACGATGCGCTGTGGCATGTGTGGTGCTGGTGATGAAAATTGGGCTTGCTTGGTGCGGCGGCGCGTCGGCAAGGGGATTCAAGGATCGTGTGCTCCGATGGCGGAGCGGGTGTGGGCGGCGGGGGAGCAGTGAGCACTCGGAGCACTCGGAGCACTCGGAGCACTCGGATGGGCTCGCTGACGCTCGCCTGTGGCTTGGTGTGGGCGCTGCGTAAGCGGCGCGGGGCTTATGGCTGCCATCTGCCTGCCCGGGGAGGTCCGCCGACCTGTGCCGGGCTGCTACTTGCCTGGTGGAGCGTTGGG
>SFER01000225.1 GCA_004557195.1 Bacteroidales bacterium
ATTGTGGAGTAATTTTGCAGTGTAAATAAATACAATCGCATCTCACAAAAGGTGAAAAAATTACAGCAGTGATGCTGAAAACTTATGAAATCTCGGTTTTTATAAACAGTTAATAGGTAAGAGGGTAATCTGTGAAGATGAAACTCTATGAGAGAAGGGGATCACACACTCCTTCTCTCTTTTTTTGTTTTTTACCGCCAAATAGTGTAATTTTGCACCACAAAAATTTAAGAAATGAAACGGAATAACAAGAAATCGTCCAATTTGTTCGACCTCGCCAAAACAACGGTAAAAACCGCCCTCTGGATTGTGATAGTTTTTGCCCTGATTTTCCTCCTCGGCAGATTTATCTACAACGACCTCTACCCCGCCCCGAAAATAGAAATCCAAGCGCAGGGACTCACCGATGTGAAACTCCCGTCAGGGATGAAAAACGTGGTGTGCCATTACTCCGGATTCACCTCCTATTTCAACCCCGAGACCCATATCCCCAACTGCGTAGCCTACGAAATCATCGAGTCGGAAACCACCGGCGACGAGCCGCGCAAGAAATCGTTTGAAGCCGACCACACAATCGACGGCTGCGCTGAATCGTCCGACTATCGCAACTCGGGCTACGACCGCGGACACATGGCGCCCGCAGCCGACATGAAATGGAGCAAAGAGGCGATGGAAGAATCGTTCCTCATGACCAACATCTGCCCGCAGGTGAAAAGCCTCAACTCGGGTATCTGGCACCGCCTCGAACAACGCGTGAGAGAATGGGCGGCACGCGACAGCAGCATAATCGTGGTGTGCGGACCGATTTTCACCCCCGGCAAGCCGGTAGAGCAGATCGGCGAGATTGGAGTGGCTGTCCCCCACCGCTTCTTCAAAGCCCTCTACGCCCCCGGGCGCAACATCGGAATAGCATTCATATTCGACAACGACAAAGTGAAAGGCGAGCTGCGCAAATATGCCGTAACAATCGACAGCGTAGAGCGCGAAACCGGGCTCGACCTCTTCTATAACCTCCCCGACGACATCGAAAACGAAGTAGAAAACCAATGCAACTACAAACTATGGGAAAAACGATAACCGACAACACGATATGCGCCATCTCCACAGCCCCCGGAATTGGCGGAATTGCCGTAATCAGAGTGAGCGGCAACAACGCAATCGAATGTGTTGAGAAAATATGGCAAGGGAAGAAAATAGCCGAAATGGCATCGCACACAGCCCACCTCGGGACAGTAATCGACAGCGACGGCTCGCCCCTCGACCAAGTGGTGCTCACCCTATTCCGCGCCCCGCGCTCATTCACCGGCGAAGATGTAATCGAAATCGCGTGCCACGGCTCGCTGTGGGTGCAGCAACAGCTCATCCGCATACTCATCGACGCAGGTTGCACCATGGCAACCGGCGGAGAATTCACCCAACGCGCATTCCTCAACCACCGCATCGACCTGTCGCAAGCCGAAGCTATCGCCGACCTCATAGCATCGTCATCAAGAGCCGCCCACCGCATTGCCCTCAACCAAATGAGAGGCGGTTTCAGCGCGAAACTCAAAGAATTGCGCGAGCAACTCCTCACATTCGCCTCCCTCATGGAGCTCGAACTCGACTTCAGCGAAGAAGAAGTGGAATTTGCCGACCGTAGCCACCTCACAACCCTCGCCAACGAAATCCACACCGTGATTTCGTCGCTCGCCGCCTCGTTCGCCACCGGAAACGCCATCAAAAACGGAGTCCCGGTAGCCATCGTCGGCGAAACCAACGTGGGCAAATCCACCCTCCTCAACACCCTCCTCAACGAGGAAAAAGCGCTGGTGAGCGACATCCACGGCACCACCAGAGACGTAATCGAAGACACGATTACAATCAGCGGAACAATGTTCCGATTCATCGACACCGCCGGTATCAGGCAAACCACCGACCAAATCGAAAGCATGGGCATCGACCGCACCTTCAAGAAACTCGATGAAGCCCGGGTTGTGCTATGGGTAATCGACGCGACACGCCCCGCTGCCGACATCGACGAAATAGCAGAGCAAATCGCTCCCAAAAGCACCGAGAAAACTCTCATCGCCGTAGTCAACAAAATCGATGCAGCCACACCGCAACACCTCGACAAAATAAGGAAAGCAACCGACCGCTTCACCACCATCGAAATATCCGCCAAACAACACACCGGCATCGACACCCTGCAGCAAGCACTAATCAACGCCGCCCACCTCCCCGAAAACGACTCCAACGAGCTTATAATCACCAACGCCCGACACTACCAAGCGCTCACCCTTGCCGACGAAGCCATCCTCCGCGCCATCGACGGACTCGAAGCCTCACTGAGCGGCGACTTCATCTCGCAAGACATCCGCGAATGTATGCACTACCTCGGAGAAATCACCGGCGAAATCACCACCGACACCATCCTCCAAACCATCTTCTCCCGCTTCTGCATCGGTAAATAAGAATGCAATAAATAGATTATTAGATTGTGCTCAAGCAATAGGAACTAAAGAAAAACTAAACAAGAATAAATATGAAATATACATGGATTCCATTTTACAAGGAGTTTGCAAAAAAGTTGACGAAGTACCGAAACGACCGTGATCCGCTGCTCAAAGTGATATACGAGAACAAGGACCAATTGTATGCAAAATATCTGCATGACAATAAAGGTGTGAACGATTTGCTTACCGATATAGACCCCTTCACTGTTTTCGGATTG
>SFER01000226.1 GCA_004557195.1 Bacteroidales bacterium
GACGACTTCACAGAGTGCGGTCCGGGCAAGGCTCTTCAGGGTATGATTGGCCGTATCGACAAGAATGTTGCAGTCAACGGTATCTCATAACATTCGCTCATGTCAAACGACAAGATAATCATCTATCAGCTCCTTCCGCGTCTTTATGGCAACAGAAATACGACGCGGAAGGAGAATGGTAGTATTGCCGACAACGGATGCGGCAAATTCAACGATCTCACTACTTCCGTTCTTAAGTCGATTCAGCAGAAAGGTGTCTCACATATTTGGTTTACAGGTGTGATACGCCATGCCACCAAGACCGACTACACCCGATATGGTATTGCTAAAGACAACGATTATATTGTAAAAGGCAATGCCGGTTCGCCGTATGCCATCAAAGACTATTACGATATCGACCCGGATATTGCAGTTGATGTCGATAACCGTATGGGTGAGTTTGAAAAACTCGTAGAGCGCACCCACAAAGCGGGCTTAAAGGTAATCATCGATTTCGTTCCCAACCATGTGGCGCGCCAATATCATTCCGATGCCAAGCCTCAAGGGATTGAAGACCTTGGACAGGGTGATGATTCGACCTATTTTTTCAAGCCGTCAAACAATTTTTACTATATTACTCGGCAGTTATTCTCTCCTTCTATCGACCTTGGAGATGGCGATAATGCCTATTATGAGTTTCCTGCAAAGGCTACAGGTAACGACTGTTTCAACGCTTTCCCTACCGCAAACGATTGGTATGAAACCGTGAAACTCAATTACGGAGTGGATTATGGCGATGGCAGCCGTCATTTTACACCGATTCCCAACACCTGGTTCAAGATGTTGCACATCCTTCGCTTCTGGGCTTCAAAAGGTGTGGACGGATTTAGGTGCGACATGGCTTTTATGGTCCCGATTGAGTTCTGGTCGTGGGCAATCAGGCAGGTAAAGGAGAAATATCCCGAAATATTGTTCATTGCCGAGCTGTATGATGTGGGCATTTATCGCGATTTTATCAATGTCGCAGGATTTGACTATTTGTATGACAAAGTGAATCTCTACGACACCTTGCGCGCCATTCAGTGCAGCAATGTCTCGGCGGCATGTCTCACTAATTGCTGGCAGACAGTGGAGGGGATAAGCGACAAAATGCTCAACTTTATGGAAAACCATGACGAGCAGCGTTTTGCATCTCGCTTTTTTGCCGGAAGTGCCGCACTCGCATTGCCCGTGCTTGTCGCTTCCACAACAATGAGTCGTGCTCCGTTCCTATTATATCAAGGTCAGGAACTCGGCGAGGCTGCTATCGACAGCGAAGGATTCAGTGGCGACGATGGACGCACTACAATCTTTGACTATTGGAGCATTCCGTCGGTGCGCCGCTGGTACAACAATGGAAAATGCGACGGCGGACAATCGAGCGATAGGGAATTGTCGTTGCGCAACCTATATATTAAGGTGTTGAATATTGCCACAAGCGAGAAGGCTATCGTTAAAGGTGATTTCTTCGACCTTATGTATGTGAATTATAACAATCCGCATTTCGACCCACACCGCATGTATTCCTATGTGCGTTCATTTGAAGATGAAACTATTTTCGTGATTCTCAACTTTGGAAATCACGATGTGGATGCCGAAGTGAATGTCCCATACCACCTATTTGAGACACTTGGTGTTGAGCAAGGCGAATACTCCGCCAATGACTTAATAACCGGAGAAGTGAGAACCATTGTTCTTGATGTTGACACCCGAGTGAAATCGTATATCAAAGGACATAGTGCCGTGATGTGGAAACTCAAAAAGGTAAAAAAACAGTCTGCAAAGAAAAAAACTCCCCAAAAGGGTGTTTCTAACGAATAAAAGTAGTAATTTTGCCAAAAATTTTCAGTCCAAAACACTCAAATAAAAATTATGAGTAACGTATTACCTCCTTTTAAGATTTTTGCCGGCACCAAGTCGCATTATCTTGCCGAGCAGATTTGCAAAGACCTCGGTGTGGAATTAGGAAAGATGAACATTCAGCATTTTGCCGATGGTGAGTTTGAAGTCTCTTTTGAGGAATCGATTCGCGGTTGCGAGGTGTTTTTAGTGCAATCCACATTCCCAAACACCGACAATCTTATGGAACTTCTCCTCATGATTGATGCCGCCAAGAGAGCATCGGCAAAGTCGATTATCGCAGTTGTACCTTATTTTGGATGGGCACGCCAAGACCGCAAGGATAAACCGCGTGTTTCTATTGCCGCTAAATTGGTAGCCGACCTTTTAAGCACTGCCGGTATCGACCGCCTCATCACTATGGATCTCCATGCCGACCAGATTCAAGGCTTCTTCGATGTCCCGGTTGACCACCTCTATGCGTCATCTTGCTTTATTCCTTACATCCAATCGTTAAAACTTGAGAATCTCGTTATTGCTACACCCGATGTCGGCGGCGCAAAACGAGCAAACAGTTATGCAAAATATCTTAATGCTCCTCTTGTTCTTTGTCATAAGCAACGCGCCAAAGCCAATGTTGTTGAGAATATGACAATCATTGGAGATGTGAAAGATAAGGATGTGGTTTTGGTAGATGATATGGTAGATACCGCCGGCACTATTACCAAGGCTGCCAACCTTATGATTGAGAATGGTGCAAAATCGGTGAGAGCACTTGCTTCTCACGCCATAATGAGCGATCCCGCCTCCAAGCGTGTCGATGAATCTGCCCTTGTTGAAATGATTTTTACC
>SFER01000227.1 GCA_004557195.1 Bacteroidales bacterium
AATATGTTTTACAGGAAGATAGAGAAAACTCTCAAAGAATGGAAAAATGACGCAACCCGCAAGCCGCTAATCATCAAAGGATGCAGGCAATGCGGAAAGACAAGTTCTGTTTTGGATTTTGTGAAAAAAAGCTATTCCAACTATGTATATATCGATTTCCACAAGCAGCCCAAATTATGCGAAATATTTGCCGACTCGCTTGATATCGACTACATTGTGATGTCGATAACTGCCGCCATCCCGGGAGCGATATTTGAGCCGGGGGCAACATGCCTGGTTCTTGATGAAATACAAGAGTGCCCGCGAGCAAGGGCTGCGCTCAAATTCTTCAAACTCGACGGACGCTTTGATGTGATTTGCACAGGTTCGCTGCTTGGAGTGAACGGCTACAACAACGATGGCATTGCGTCGATACCGGTTGGGTTTGAGGAGATTATCGACATGTATCCCATGGATTTCGAGGAATGGCTTCTTGCCAACGAAGTACCCGCCACAGCAATAGACTTCCTCAAGCAGAGCTTGAGGAACGAGACACCGGTTCCTAACTCGCTTCACAACCGCATGAGAGAGCTGCTACTGCAATACACCTGCGTGGGCGGTATGCCCGAAGTGGTGAGCGTGTTTTGCGACACCCACGATATGAACAAAGTGAAAACGCTCCAGAATGCGATAATCACTGAATATGAGATGGATATGGTGAAATATGCCTCCGATCAAGACAAATCGAGAATACGCGAATGCTTTGAATCTATCCCTCGGCAATTGAGCAAAGACAACAAAAAATTCACCTACTCGACAGTGAGGAAAGGGGCAAAAAGCAAAGACTACATCTCGAGTCTGCAATGGATTGAAGACGCAGGCATCGTGAGGCGCTGCCACAACCTCACAATCACGGAACTGCCACTCGACGGAAACTCGATACAGGATTGTTTCAAAGTGTATATGGCAGACACAGGACTGTTTGTGGGGATGCTCGAGGATGGCACCCAATGGGACATACTCAAAGGCAACCTGTTTGGGTATAAGGGAGCGATATATGAGAATCTGCTTGCCGACATCTTCGGGAAAATGGGGAGGAAATTGTATTATTTCCAGAAGACAGACAGCCTTGAAATTGACTTCATAATAAGATACAACGGCAAATGCACCCCGGTGGAGTGCAAAGCCCGCACCGGCAATGCCAAATCGCTGCGCACAATGCTCAGTCACCCCGAGAAATACCACATAGATTCGGCATTTAAGATGGGCGACTACAATATCGGACGCGAAGGAGCGGTGCTCACCCTACCATTCTACATGGCATTCCTGCTAAAGGAGTGTTAAAGCGAGGTTAAAAAGCGAGGAATGGCGCGGAATGCAGATTCTTGGGGCGATGGGGTTGTATATTTGTGGTGTTTTGCTACACGCCGCTTTGTTACAAGGGGCGTACCTTTGGCACGCAATCTAAACCCGGCACAACTTCGTAAGTGCCGGGTCGTTATGGACAGGGAAACCGCTTTGCGGTAATCTATGCCGTCGGCGGGGGGGGGCGGATGCTGCGCCCGGAGTGGCGTGGAGAATGAAGGGTTTGGGCCGGGATACGATCGTCGCTACTCCGCCCGGGGCGGAGACGATGACAAAAGGCGATGTAATTTCCAACCCCGGTAGGTGGTTGGCGCTGTGCGTAGCCCCGTATTTCGCCACGCGGGGTCGTGGCGACATGCGGGGACCACCAGACGGAGCCCCCAATTGCCACCCCGGAGGTGGTGGCAGGCCATCATAGCACCACAAACTATATGCTATATCATTTACAATCAAGACAATACACATCAAACTACGGCGGGAGCACAGCCACGCACCGCCTCCGGGGTGGCATTTTCTCGTGGCGATTTGGTGCGCCCCGCATGTCGCCACGACCCCGCGTGGCGAAATACGGGGTTACGCACGGCTGCCACCTCCTCCGTGGTGGCGAAAATGCTCGCCTCCGGTCATCGTCTCCGCCACGGCGGAGGGCAGGCGCTGCGCCTGACGGAAAGCCACGAGGTGGCGTGCCTGAACGTAACGACCCTGCACTTACGCAGTTGTGTAGTGGTTGCGGAGTGCCTCCCACGACTGTGTGCCGAAGGTACGCTCCTGTAGCGCAGTGGAGTGTTAAAGCGAGGTTAAAAAGCGGGAAATGGTGCGGAATGCAGATACAAGGAGCGATGGCGAAGTAACTTTGCACCATCGCTCCTTGACTTATTGTTCCCTTTAATTCAACTTTGCTTTTTCGCCGAAAAGTTCGAGCAGGTGCTCGGCAATTTCGGGTATCGCAGAGATTCGCACTACAGCCTTCTCGGGGTATTTATTATGGCTGAAAGCATTGCGGATTTTTCGCAATGTCTCCATGTCGGATGAAGAAAGAGAGCCGCGTTCAACGACTTTAAGTGCCAGGGTGGTAAATCCCACGCGCGAATCGCTGTTGGACAAGAGTTTCAAATCGGGGAATCGCTCGTAGATTAGTTTCTCAAAATCGATAATGAGGTTTAACACTTTTGGACGGCAGTCGTCATAATTGTTAAGCTCGGTTTCGAGCCCCTCTTTCTCCACTCTCACCTCCTCGACAATGTCGAACAGAGAAGTGATGCGGCGGTCGTTAACAAGGCGGAAGAAATCGCCGTAATTCTTGATTTTCATTGCCTTGGA
>SFER01000228.1 GCA_004557195.1 Bacteroidales bacterium
CGCTTTGTGCGACGAAACTCTCACTGTGGGTGCTCAAACAGAAGAAGGGCTCACAGAAAACGCCACCAAAATATGGCGTCAGGCTCTTGAGGGTATTATTAAGCAATACGGTAAAATGAATACAACTTATTCCTATGCCGTGGTGCTTAACGACTCCAACGGTGCCCACTTGCCTATCGCCCTCACCATCAAAAATGGCAAATGGTCAATCGTCGAAAACATCGACCAATAAAAAACACTATTTATCGATAGGAGGCTGCCCCGTTGCAGCCTCTTTTCTTATGACACAACTTACGATTGCAAAATTACTCCATAAATCGCAAGAATTCCCGCATTTCGCGCCATTTCCCGCTTTTTAACCACGATTTAACACCTCTCCGGTGCTATCTTTGCAACAAATTCCAAGCGCATCCCGGGCAGAAACCGTGAAAGGGGTGGTGCAAGCATTCCGCGCGCAGCGAAGCGTCCGCCCCTCCGCCCGCGGCGGAGACATAAAAAAAGACTGCGTCGTTGTGCGACACAGCCTTCTGGTGGGTGACCTGGGAGGGGCTCGAACCCTCGACCCAATGATTAAGAGTCATTTGCTCTACCAACTGAGCTACCAAGTCTCGATTTCGGGTGCAAAGTTACATCATTTATTTATACTATGCAACATTTTGCGAAAAAATTTTTCAAATATCTCCACACAAGCTCCCCACAAGCTCCCCGCGAGCGTCAGCGAGCATTCCCGAGCACTCCGAGAGCTCCGAGCACTCGAGCCCACCGCAGCCCCCCCCCGAGCAAAGAATATGCCCTAAAACATATAAAATCGCACAAATTCAAAATAATTATTTTGTAACTTTGCATTATAATCTAAATATTACAATATGGCTACAAGCGCACAACAAAAACAGGAACTTTTCAAGGCTATTTGGGCTACTGCCGAAGACCTTCGCAACTCGGTAGATGGCTGGGATTTCAAGAGTTACGTTCTCGGTATCCTTTTCTACCGCTTTATATCCGAAAATATCACCAATTATGTGAATCGCCTCCAAGCCGAGGCGGGTGTCGAGGGCTTCGACTATGCCGACTTCTCCGACGAGGAAGCCGAGTCGGCTCGCGCACAACTCGTGCACGAGAAAGGCTTCTTCATCCTCCCGTCGCAACTGTTCTGCAATGTGCGCAAGCGTGCCAAGAACGATGCCAACCTCAATGTTACCCTCGACAATGTGTTCAAAGCCATCGAGGCTTCGGCTATCGGCACCGAGAGCGAAAGCGACCTCAAGGGGCTTTTTGCCGACATCGATGTGAATTCCAACAAACTTGGCAACTCTGTGGATAAGCGCAACGAGCAACTCACCAAAATCCTCAACCATATTGGCAATATCGACCTCAAAGGGGACTACCAAGACAACCAAATCGATATTTTTGGCGATGCCTACGAGTACCTCATGGCTATGTATGCCTCCAATGCCGGCAAGAGTGGCGGTGAATACTACACTCCCCAGGAGGTGAGCGAACTGCTTGCGCGCATCGTGAGCCACGGTCGCGAGTATGTCAACAAGGTGTATGACCCTGCCTGCGGTTCCGGCTCGCTGCTGCTCAAGTTTGCCAAGATTCTCGGCAAAAACAATGTGAAGAAAGGCTTCTTCGGGCAGGAGCTGAACATCACCACCTACAACCTCTGCCGCATCAACATGTTTCTCCACGACATCAACTATGCCGACTTCGATATACGCAACGGCGACACCCTTCTCGAGCCGTATCACTGGGACGAGGAGCCATTCGATGCCATTGTCTCGAACCCTCCATATTCCACCAAATGGGTAGGCTCCGACAATGCCACTCTCATCAACGACCCCCGTTTTGCCCCTGCCGGCGTGCTTGCGCCCAAGAGCAAAAGCGACCTCGCTTTCACCATGCACATGCTCTCCTGGCTCTCCACCGAGGGCACTGCCGCCATTGTCGAGTTTCCCGGCGTGCTCTACCGCGGCGGTGCGGAGCAGAAAATTCGCGAATACCTCATCAAAAACAACTATGTGGATACGGTGATTCAGCTGCCGGCAAACTTGTTCTTCGGCGTTACAATCGCCACCTGCATCATCGTGCTCAAAAAGTCGAAAAAGGAGAACAAAACGCTCTTTATCGATGCTTCCAATCTCTTTGTTCACGAGGGGAACAAGAACAAACTTTCGCCCGAGAATATCGAGACAATCGTGGCTGAATATGCCGCCCGCAAGGGGGTGAAACACTTCTCTGCGCTTATTCCAAACGCAAAAGTTGCCGAGAATGGCTACAACCTCTCGGTGAGCAGCTATGTCGAAGCCGAGGACACTCGCCCTGAAATCGATATCCGCGAACTCAACGATCGCATCCGCCGTATCGTGGCTCACGAGAACCAGCTCCGCACCGAAATCGACAAAATCATCGCCGAACTCGAAGCCGAAACCACCTTGCACCAACCTGTTTCGTCAGACAGGTCCGAGAACACGTGCGAGCGTCAGCGAGCAATGCCCGAGTGCTCCGAGATCTCCGATGAGTCCACAGGGAAAGGAGGCTCTCTATGAGCAAGCTACAAGACCTAATCGACCGCCTTTGCCCCAATGGCGTAGAGTTCAAGCCTATTTGGAGCCTGACTACATGGGATAAAAAATTTAATGGAGTTGACAGAAAAATGCAGCCTC
>SFER01000026.1 GCA_004557195.1 Bacteroidales bacterium
TTTTACCGATGCCGGATCTTATGCGAGTGCAGGGTACCTATATGGCTACACTCCTAATGGAACAGCTGTTTTTGACCGGCAGAAGGTGTATATCAATCCTGCGCATATTCTTGCTATACCGACAAGTCCTTTGTCAACTGTTGGCGATGTGATAGCCGAACCTAACGAAGGCGATGGTGTAATCTA
The DNA here is from genome assembly GCA_004557195.1 of Bacteroidales bacterium. Taxonomy (GTDB): domain Bacteria; phylum Bacteroidota; class Bacteroidia; order Bacteroidales; family Muribaculaceae; genus W0P31-042. The sequence goes on from SFER01000026.1 coordinate 187, forward strand.
TGATGTGTGGGGTCGTCGTGTTGATGAAACTTACAAGGGAATTGTAATACGCAATGGCAAAAAATATCTCCAACGATAATTATAAGTAAATTTCTTCAATTATAGTAATTTAGGTTTAGGGAGCCGGAGTATTTCTACATCCGGCTCCCTGTTTTTACCATTTAAAGCTTCTGTTAAATGTTGAAATTGCTGTCGATAAATCGGTAGCGTGCTTCGACAGCAGGGTTGATTTCCTCGTGGCTGTCGATGTCTATCATCATCACGGGAGCAACCTTTTTATTGTTCACCGGTGTCCAAGAGGGGAGACCGAGTCCGTTGGGGTCGCCGTTTTTGATAAAATTGACAAAGAACTTGACAAATACCTCCGAAACTGCATAATCGTCGGCAGTCCAGGCAAATACCGGATTGGTGGCGAGAGTTCCCATTTGATATTCGATATCCACGGCATGCATTGCGCCGGGCACCGATGGGGTGGCGGAGTTGTTCTCCTTCTTGCGAATGCCACCGGCGAGACCTGCCTCAAACCCCTTTATCACCATGTCGGGACGAGGATGGCAATAGCAGTAGCGATACACCGGAGCCTTGCTTGAGGATTGTTGCATGTCAATCCATTTCCAGGTGGAGTAGGCGATAAACATGTCTCCGGCGAGCACATAGCCGGGCTTTCCCATAATATCGGTATCGGTGTTGATGCCATATTTGGGAAGAATCTCGCTTGCCGGCATTTTATACCATGCTTCAACAGCAGGGGTGATGTTTTTGATTGTGGGGGCTTGTCCGCCGAGCCACATGAGGGGAGTCATTTCGGTATTGTTGTTGCCGATGAGGCAAGGCACTTGCGCTTGTTCGCCTGTGCTGTAGATTTCCATCGGCTGTTTGGGCATAAAATAGCCATCGATGTTATACACCGGGACGCTGTGCACCGCCGCGGCTTTCATAAGTTCTTCTGCCGGGACCTTGCGCATATCGGCAACAGAGTTGTAGCCCATGCTTTTCATCTTTGCTACACCCATTTGCTCTGCCTCTTGGAGAGTTGCCCAACGATTTTGACCGAGCACCGAGCCACTCGAGCCCATAGCCTGCGCGATGAGATTGCGGCTCAATGGCGAAGCCACGAGTGCGCTCACCGACATCGAGCCTGCCGATTCCCCCATGATTGTGATGTGGTCGGGGTCGCCGCCAAATGCCCGAGGAAGCCGTAGTTTCCCGAACCATTATATTCGGTCTCCTTCGACAATTCGGGGTGGGAGAAGAAACCGAAGATGCCCTCGCGATAATTGGCGGTGATAGCGATTACGCCATTGCGAGCAAAGGTCATTCCGGCATATCGAGGTTCGCTTCCGCTCCCTGCCATAAGCCCGCCGCCATTGAAATAGATAAACACCGGGAGTTTTTCGTCCCAAGTCTTTGATGGAGTCCATATATTAAGGTATAGGCAGTCTTCGCTCATCTCCTTGGTGCCGAACATCATATCGCCAAACAGGTTTTCCTGCATTGGGTTCGGTCCAAATTCAACAGCCATGCGCACCCCCTCCCAATTCTTGAGCGGTTGCGGAGCCTTCCAGCGTAGTTCGCCCACAGGTGCTTCGGCAAAAGCCACACCCTTGAATACTTTCACGCCCGAGCAGTCGATGCCTTCGAGCACGCCATTTACAGTTCTTACTTGAGTTTCGGTGAGCCCTTCACGGGGATTGTCTTGAATTTCTGTAGTTTTGCCGCCACAACTCTGTGCTCCGATTACGAGAAGAGCGGCGGTGATTGAAATAATAATTCTTTTCATTGATTTAAGATGTATTGTATTTCGTGTTACTGATAATTTGGCTATTTTGTGAATAGGCAGGGCTCAACCTTTTCGATTGCCCTGCCTTAGAGTGAAATTTTGGTTGAGAGGGGTGTGTGAAATTTTATTTCGATGCAAAGTTACAACGATTTCTCTCCAAATTATTCGGCAAGTAAGCGTTAAAGTAAGTTTGAGTAAGTTGCTAATATTTGATTAATAGGCTATTATCCAAAATTGATGGGGCGAAAAAGTAAGTATATTTTCCACCGTTGTTAAAGAATTATTTTTGATATTTAAGTGAGATTTTGAAAAAAGTGCATAACTTATAAATAAATTTTACTATTTTTGCACGCAAATAGATCACAATTATCAGAGCAATTATTTATTACCATTTTATCCACATTTTACACTTTAATTAAATGCCATATCGACATTTTCTATTTTTAATATTGTCTATTTCGTTGATTGCCTCAACGGCAAGAGCGGCTACTTTAACACTTGAAGAGGAGTTTCTACGCCTCGACTCGGTGGTGGAGAACGCCGACACCTATGTCATGCAAAAACGCACCGAAATCAACAATATCAAGCGGGGGCTCGCCTCGGCAATCACTCCCGAAGAAAGATACATTATCTACGACCACCTTTTCGACACCTATCTCAAATTCGACACCGATTCGGCTATGCACTATGCCCTCCTATGCGAGGAGGAGGCTGCGAAGATAGGTTCGCGCGAAACCGAGGTTTTGAATAATATTCGTCTTGCCTCTATTTTCATATTGCGCAGCGATAACTTTGTGGCGCGGGATATCCTCGACGATATCGACGACATAGCCTCCCTGCCTCCTGTCGCACGCACCGAGTGTGCTATCGCCCATATCGAGTTTTGTATGCGTGCCAACCCCTCTTTTCAAAATGTCAAAGATTCCATCTATGTGAATCGCCGCAGCGTGTGGCAGAAATACAGTCCTTATCTGCCCGATGACTCATGGCTCAAAGTGTATTACGATTGCGCCTTACTTGGCTCGGGTCGCAAAGTGGACTTGCTCAACGAGTTAAACCACACCTATCAGCCTTCTATCAAGGCTGCGATGCTCGAGAGTGCTCTTGCAAAGTGCTACGAGAACCTCGGCGACAGCGAAAGCCGGATGCGGCACCTAATCCATTCTGCTATCAACGACATCATGTCTGCCAACCGAGAGGCGCAGTCGCTCATCAGCATCATTCAGTCGGGATATATCGACCCATGCAGCAAGCGCGCCTTCAACTACACCCTCCTGTGCACCGAAAATGCCAAGGTGTATAAGGATGCCGGCAGAAGTCTCGATGTGGTTAATGCCCACGCTTCAATCACCAAGCGTTACGAGGAGACTCTGTCTAATCGCGCTATGCAACTCTCCATCCTTGTCGCCCTCCTCTCTGTCGGGCTGGTGATAATCTGCATTCTATGCTATGTAATCTATCGCAAGAGGCGCAGCCAGCACGAGCTCATTCGCAAAATCAGTAGAATCAACAGCGAACTTGAGCAAAAAAACCGCCAAGGAGAGGCTATGACGCTGCAACTCAAAGAATCTAACGAAAAACTCAAAGCCGAAATCGACCTGCGCAACAGCCATTTTGTGAATGTCTATCTCATGATTACGAAATACGTGTCGGCGATGAAAGATTTCAAGAAGGAGGTGTATAACCAAATCACTGCCGGGAAATATGAGCGCGCTCGCAATTCCCTCACTTCCAACGAGCTCACCGACAACTATCTCAAGACTTTCTACAAGCAGTTCGACAATGCTTTCCTCCTTGCATACCCCGATTTTATCGAGCGTTTCAATACCTTGCTCAAGGAGGAAAAGCAGATTTGGCCCACCGAGAAGGGGCGCCTCACCCCCGAATTGCGCATCTATGCCCTCGTGTGCATCGGAATCACCGATTCCACTCGTATCGCCGAGTTCCTCCAATACTCTCTCCAGACCATTTACAACTACCGCCTGCGTGTGCGCCATTCGGCAAGAATCCCCGAAAAAGAGTTTGCCTCGACAGTGGCACACCTCTACGACCAGGCATGACAAAGGCGCATCGTCGCCGACACGCCTCGTCAATTCAGGGTCCTTCTTCCGTTGTTATAACCCTTCGTTTGTCAATTGCGCCAATAGAATTATTTTCCCATGGTAATCAATGAGTAGATGGCATAGGCAAATGCTGCAAGTTTGAGAGCGGTATCTGCGAGATATACCACTGTGGCAGCGGTAGCGCTCTTTGCTCCAAGTGCGGCGCTTTTCTGACGAATGCTTTCAACTAAAAATGCGAATAGGAATGGCAGAACCACAAATCCAACGATGAACACAATGATGATGGTGGTGCTGTCGGCATTTCCACTTCCTGCAACCATTGCAAGTCCGATGAGCGATGCAATTGTTGTTGCTACACTCGCTTTCTTGCTGTATTCTTGCATCTTCTTTGCTACGCGAGTTATCACTTTCGACAGAATGAATGCTGCTATTGCAATTGCCGCAATAATAGCCACTGCGCCCCATCCGGGACCATGGTCCAATCCCAATTGTGCCACGAGAACGCCGAGGAATACCAAAATCGGACCGGGGATTTTATTGATAAAGCAACTAAGGAAACCGAGTCCAAGGAATAAGGCTACAAACACCCAAATTACTAAGTTAAGCATATCTAATAATATTTTTAAGGTTATACTTTATGATATTATCTTTTGCTGATTTCATCGGCGGCTTCGGCAGCCTTTGCTGCTGCACCTACCATTGCTCCAACAGCATCGGCAGCCTTGCCAAGTGCATCCATCTGCTCTTCAAGGTCGTCAGTTACACTACCCGGCTTTCCTGCGTGGCTATTATTCTCAAGTTTGCTTGTGAGGCGGAACTTCTTGGCTTTCATGATAACATCCTCTTTTTCGTAAGCCGAGACTGTGATGGTGGTCTTGTCTCCTTCCTCAAGAGTAAGAAGTTTGTCGATATCGGTGTAATTACCAAGACTTACTCTGGCTGTGAATAGCACATCCTCGTTTTCGTCAAGGAATTCTGCTTCTATATCGCCCACATATTTCTTGCCTGCGTCGTGTGAGCCTGCAATTTCATCGAAGTTGACCGAGGGCTTAACATCGTTGCGAGTAACAGTGATACTCATTTTCGCCTTTTTATCACCACCCCAGCCATCTTCGATTTTTAGGGTGTAATCTCTGTCGTCGATATCAAAGGCTTTGCCGAATTTGCCTCCGATGTTTGGTTTTTCGGGGGTTACTTTAAGAGTGCCGTCATTGGCGGTCTCTTCGGTTGATTCCTCCGATGAGTTTGAACTGCTGCTGCCGCCACAAGCGGTAAGCAATGCTGTGCAGCATAGTGCACTGAGCATAATGTTGAAAGTTTTCTTAAACATGATAATTTTGAATTAAAGAGTTTATTAATAAAGATTGAAATTGATTTACGGTATTTTGTTGTTGCAAAGAAAAGTAAAATGTGGTGTATGGGATTGGTCCATTTTGGTCCATTTCACTTTTATTGAGGTTTTTAATAGGGAATGGACCTAAAAGAACTGTTTTTGGGGGTTGCATATTTTAATTTTTATTACCTTTGTAAAACACAAATTTTTAGCAATGAACATAATAGACGACACATCGGCTTCGGGATATATCGACACCGGTTTTGAAGGAATATCAACTTCGTTTACCGAGGTAGAGATTATTCGCACTACAGAATTTAATGTCCTTGCGCGTGCCAAGCGTTATGGAAAATGGTGGATGCTCAAGGGCATTGCACCTAAGGCGGCGGGCAATATGGCACACATTCAGATGCTTCGCAAGGAGTTTGAGACTATTATGTCGCTTAACTGCCCGGCTGTGGTGCAAGTTGTCTCGCTTGAGACGGTTGGCGACCTGGGGATGTGTATTGTCATGGAATATGTCGAGGGGAAAACACTCAACGGTTTCATCGAAACAAACCCGCCAAAACGCGAGAGACTGCGCATCGTGGCGCAACTCCTTGATGCAGTGGAGTATATCCACTCGCATGGAATCGCCCACCGAGACCTCAAGCCTTCAAATATCATGGTCGCCGACAATGGAGGCGGTGTCAAGATTATCGACTTTGGTCTCGCCGACAGCGACCGCAACGCCATCCTAAAGCAGCCCGGCGGCACGCGACGCTACATGTCGCCCGAGCAGGAAACGCAGTACGAATGTGATGTGCGTAACGACATTTATAGCCTCGGTGTCATTCTGCGAGACATGAATCTCGGGTGGAAATACCGCCATATCTCAGCCCGGTGTGTGTTGCCTATCGACAAGCGTTATCAAAGCATCGCCGACCTAAAGGAGGCTTTCTGGCGAATCGACCGCTTTGGAATCATCGCCGCGAGGAGTGTGTATGCGGTGATAATCGTGGCTGCCGCTCTCGCTGTGTGGCTCGGGCGAGGAACCGGCAACGGAACTGCCTCGCAAAGCGAAATCGATTCGCTCCATAATGTGATTGCGACAACCCGTGCCGGCATCGACTCTGTGAAAATCAAAGCCACTCACCAAATCGACTCTATGCAAGCGCTGCTCTCCGGAACTCGGACTCAACTTGCCGAGATGAACCGGCTCGACAGTATCGCAAAAGCAGAAAACGAAGCATTAAACCGCCTTGTAAATGCCGGGTATGCGATTTTGGAACGAAAATGGAAGACAAACCTCGCAAAGTTCAATAGCATGACCGTTGAAGAACAGAAAGATTGTGCAATTGATTTGTTGCAATACGACCTTTTTGATGCCTTAAATAATTATGCCAATTCTCTTCGCAATTCCCAATCCCCGGAAGTTGTCGAATTTGTGCATAAAAAGGTAACCGAGCGCATGCTATTCATTTATCAACCCAAAATAATGGAGATAACAAACAAATTGTTCAATGGAGAAGTATAACGACACTCAAACAAAATCTCGCTTATGTGCCGAGGTCGAAGCCGCTATCGGTCGCAAACTTGCCACCCCTAAAGACTTTGATTTCCTGCGCAACCAGATATTCTCTCGGCTTCACATCTTTATCAGCGCAACAACACTGAAGCGCATTTGGGGATACCTTCCCGATGATGTGAGTCCGCGCCGTAGCACTCTCGACATCCTTGCAAGATACCTCGGCTATATCGATTATGATACTTTTGCCACCGGTGTTACCGCTACCGATGATGAGTTGTCGAGCAACCCGATAATGTCGCGCCGCATCGATGTCGAGGAGCAGCTCGACCCCGGAGACCGCATCCGCCTCACTTGGCAGCCCGGGCGAGTGTGTGATGTGGAGTATCGCGGCTCCAACGCCTTCGAGGTGGTGGCATCGCAAGGCACCCGCCTCAAGCCCGGCGACACATTCAAGTGTGCCCTCATTATCGAGGCGGAACCGCTCTACATCGACCATCTCGTTACCGGCGACAGCGCCCCCACCGCCTATGTCTGCGGCAAGAAATCGGGAGTCTGCTACGAGCCCCTCCCACCCCAATAAAAAAGGCTGTGCCAAGCGACACAGCCTCTAAAGGTTATTGCGTACAGCAAAAAATTGATATAGTTATTCCTTATCCTTGTAAATCACCATCGCAGAAAATAGCAATGAGCCATAATTGTCTTGTCTGGCGGCGGTTGAGAATTTGATGTCTATCACCTCAATATCATGGTTACTGATAAAGTTGTTGATAGACATATCAAGTTTATTTGTAAGATTGGAACTAAATGTTTTAACCTTCATATTACCTCCTTTTTGTTAAACTTAATTTTGATGTCACTGCTGCTTTTGCAAATATAGTGTGTTTTTCGGTATTTGTCAACACATTTTGTGAAATGTACCAAAATGGACTGAAAAGCCCTGATTCTTGGTGGGAATCAGGGCGGGTATTGTCAATGCATTGATGATTGAATCATTCCTCGCGGGGATTAGTTGCGCATTACTTTGCGCTTGTATTCTTGCGAGTGGTCGTCGGGTTCCTGTGCCGGGGTTGCAGGGATGGAGGGGGCGGGCTCGGCTACCGTTTCCTCAACCGGAGCGGGGGCGGCAGGTTCGGGTTCGGCAGGCGCGGTTTCGATAATCACCGGACGTGTGATTTTCAGGCGTTTGGTGGTGCTGCGCATGATTGTAACCTCCTCGGGAGTGGCAGCCGATGAGCGTGAGCGTCCTTTGGCAGGGGTGTAATACACTTCGTAGGGGAAAATCACCGGCGGGCAGCCTTGTTCGAGGATTTTCACCGCGATTTTGTTCACACCACTTGCGAGTCCGGCAAGGCGGCATTTGTAGGCGGTTTCCGACATTTTCTCCAACTCATATTGGAGCGAGTCTGCCACGATATCCACAGTGGTGTGGTACACACCATCGCCCGGAAGACGCTCGGCGTTGATTGTAAATGCAAATGTAACGAGTCCCTTATCCACGGTGGTTTGTGCGTCGTCGATTTCGACAACGAAATATTTGTAGTGCCAAGCCTTCACGTTCAATGGAATAGGAGCCGACTTGAGACCATCGTAGGAGACAACCACCGAATAGTTGATAGGAGTAAGTTCGTCGGTGATGTTGGCGGGGATGGAGAGCGAGCAGTTGTATTGCACGAAATTGCCTGCGTCGGTGCTACGGCTTGCCTTGGTGGCGATGTCGAGTTCGCAACCTGCTCCACCGGTAACGTCGAGCATAATGTCGTCGGTACCGATATATGCCGGCATGTCGGCACGGAGAGTAGTTTCAAATTTCTGGTGGCGGAACGGGATGTCGTCGCCCTTGTTGAGGCGGAAAGTGAAATTTTGACTTTTATCAATCGAAATCATGCCACAGCGACCTTTGAGGCTCACAATCGCCTTATCGTCGAAGCATTTAATCACCTTGTCGAATTGAGCAGGGAGCATAGTTTCGCTTCCGGAGAGGATACCCTCAAGGTTGTTTTCGGCGAACACTCTGAGCGAGGATGAAAACTCCTTGACCTCGGGTGCTTTGGCTTTATACACTTGTTCGCTGTCGGTGCGTTTCACCGAAAGGAGACGCATCATCTTGTCGAAGCGGAAAGTAACCTGTCCGAGTTTGCCACATTTGGCAAAGAGGGTGTAAATATTGGTGTCGGGGTCGAGAAGCAGACATTTTTCCACTTCGCCTTCGAGTTTAGCCTGGTCTTTGGGGTTGAAGATGGCGTTTTTGCTGGCAAAAACCGGGGTGATTGTGCCGTCGGCGCCATTGAAGATATACACCTTCTTTTTAATCACCACCACGCCCTTTTTCTCGTCGTTGACCGAAGAAGCGAAATCCACTTCATCGGGCTTGAAAAGTTTGTCATTATAAGAGAAAATCACAAGATTTCCAAGCGCATTTATTAGCACGGGGTATATGTCTTTGAGTTTCTCCTTGTTGAGGTAGGCGTGTCCGGCGGCATAGCCGTTGAAGTAGGGGTAAAGCATAGCGAAGAACTCGTGATTCACCTCACCGTTTTTGTTAATCAAGCGGTAGATGTTGTTTTGGTTCACCACGAGGTTGCCATGCGAATAAAATGGGTGGTTGTGCGCCACCGTGAAGCCTTCGAGTGGGATATAAGTGCCGTTGGCTTTATACACACCGGCGATAAAATTGCTCCCTTTCACTTTGGCAACCGCCATCCCCTCGGTGAAAGGCGCTACATCGTTTTCGGTGGCAAAAAGACGCTTTCCGTCGAGATTCCAGGTTACTTTCATGCCTGCCGAATCGGCTACAATCACACCTGCTTCTGTGTCTAAGTCCATATTGTCATACTTAGTCGGGATGAGCCATTTTGCCACTTGCCCGCACATGCTCATTGCAATAAAGACACTAAAAATAGATAAAACTACTCTTTTCATTATTGTTTCGATTCTAAGATTTTTGTGTTAATTGCCCCTAATGGTAATTGGTAATGCTCGGTTTATCATCCAAATCACGCACCTAATTAAAAAGGGACATTTGATTTACATCCGAGGCAAAGGTAGCCAAAAAAACTGAAATTACAATACAATTCCATTACAAAAATAGTTTTCCCGATTTTTTGCGCCATGAAAGCAACAAAAGAGGCAGATTTACGTTAATTAATAAATATAATTGTGCCAATGATTCAACAACCGCTTGAAATCAATGTTGACAAGGTGCTGCGCGCCAAGATGCCGCGCTACTACCGCTTTGTGCCGCGATTCATTATTTCGTGGCTCGAACGTGTTGTGTGCCAGCGCGAACTCAATGCGATGCTGCGCAAGCACGCCGACAAGACCGGTGTGCCGTTTGCCCGCGCCATGCTCGACGAGATGCAGGTGGAGGTGGAGGTGCGCGGAGCCGAGAATCTGCCTACCGACGGGCGTAATATCTTCGTGTCAAACCATCCGATGGGCGGTCTCGACGGACTTGCGCTCATCTCGTTGCTCGGCGAGCGATACAACGGCAACCTTCGCTTCATTGTCAACGATATTCTCATGGCGGTGACGCCGCTCGCTCCGATTTTCCTGCCGGTGAACAAGGTGGGGCGCCAGTCGCGCGAGCGAGCCATGATAATGGACAACGCGCTCAACAGCGATTTCCAGATTGCCACATTCCCGGCGGGGCTATGCTCGCGCAACACCCATGGCGATGTGATAGAGGACCTCAAGTGGCAGAAAGCATTTGTCGTTAACGCTGTCGCAACCCGGCGCAATGTCGTTCCAATCTACTTCGACGGGCAAAATTCCAACTTTTTTTACCGTTTAAGTAAATTTAGGAGTAAAATAGGATTGAAATTTAACATAGAAATGATATATTTGCCAAATGAAATGTTGAAATGTCGCGGCAGAAAATTTGTGGTAACAATTGGAAAGCCTATTGAGTGGACCACCTTCGACAATTCTCGCTCGCCCATTGAGTGGGCTGCCGAAGTGCGCAAGCGGGTCTATTCCTTGAAGTAGAAACAGCAACTTTCGATTAAAAATGGAGAATATTATCGATAAAATAGATACACAACTAATAGAAAAAGAACTCACAAAGGAGAGTTTTCTACGCAATACCAACAAGGGCGGCAACCAAATCTATGTGGTTGATTCCGAGTCGGCACCCAACATTATGCTCGAGATAGGGCGCTTGCGCGAGTTGGCGTTTCGCGCAGCCGGTGGCGGCACCGGGAAGGCGTGCGACATAGATATGTTCGACACCATGACACCGCCATGCCGGCAGTTGATAGTGTGGAATCCGGTGGAGCGCGAGATAATCGGCGGCTATCGCTTCCTCTTGGGGGAGTATATGCATTTCGACGCCCCTTGCGTGCCGCGAATCGCCACTTCGCACATGTTCCGCTTCTCGCAGCAATTTGTCGAGGAATACCTTCCATACACAATCGAACTCGGGCGCTCGTTTGTAACCATCGACTATCAGGCGTCGCGCCTCGGCTCCAAGTGTATATACGCTCTCGACAACCTCTGGGACGGGCTTGGCGCGCTCACAATCGTGTATCCCCACATCAAATACATGTTTGGGAAATTCACCATGTATCCCAACTATCCCGGTTGCTACCGCGACATGATTCTCTATTTCCTGAATCTCTATTTCCATGACGATAAGCATCTTGTACAACCCATTGAGCCGCTGGAGACCAATCCCGACATCTCGGTGCTGAAGAGCATTTTCAGCGGCAACGATTTCAAGGAGGACTACAAGACGCTCCACACCACCATCCGTAACGCCGGAATCAATATTCCGCCACTTGTGAATGCCTACATGGGGCTTTCGCCATCGATGAAATTCTTCGGCACCGCAATCAACCGCGAGTTTGGCGATGTGGAGGAGAGTGGAATACTCATCTCTATCGACGATATCTTTGAGGAGAAAAAGAGCCGTCATATCGACACCTACGAAAAACAATGCATAGCGTGCAGCGACAAATATTAACCCTTGTCGTCTCTCTTGCGGCAATGGTTGCAGCGGCGCAAGTGAGCATCGACTACAGCGTGGGATTGCTCTGCAATGCCGGCAAGGGGAATTTTGCGCCCTATTACATTGCCTCCAATAGCGGCGGAGTGGCTACAAGCGCCTCGTCGGGGCTTCTGCGCGCCGGTGCCTTCATCCCCATGGACTACAACCGCCGATTCAGCTTTGCCGCGGGCATCGACTTGGTGGGCGGTGCTGCCAAGGGGGTGGATTACCTCACCGACAACGGCACCGTGAGCCTCAAGCCGTCGAGTTTCTTTATCCAGCAGGCGTATGCCGAAATCAAATACCGCCGGGTGTTCCTCTCGGTGGGGATGAAGGAGCGCAATTCGTTTCTCCACAATCCGCGGCTCTCGAGCGGCGATTTTGTCGAGGGAAACAACGCGCGCCCCATCCCGCAGGTGCGGCTCGGCTTTATCGACTTCGTTGATGTGCCGTTTACCAACTACTGGCTACAGATTCAAGCCGAATACTCCTTTGGCAAATCCACCGATTCAAAGTGGCTGCGCAATCACATCTGCTCGCGCAACAACCTCGGGCTCACCACCGGGTGGTTCTACAGCTATAAGCGCTTCTTCTTCCGCTCCGACCCGGCAATGCCATTCTCGGTAACCGTGGGAATGCAGAACGCAGTGCAGATTGGGGGCGATTACACCTATCTATACTACGGATATGTCGAGAATCCGGTAGCCAAGAAGCTCAAACTCACTTTCAAATCGTTTCTCCACACCATCATCCCCTCGTCGGGCAACGCTCCCGGCAATGCCGAGTACTACGATGGCAATTCCATCGGCTCGTGGGACTTCCTGGCGCGCTACCGCCTCCCCTCGGGCAACTGCATCAAGGCTTACTTCCAATTCCCGTTTGAGGACGGCTCCGGAATCGGCAAACTCAATGGCTTCGACGGGGTGTATGGCATTGAATACAGCAGCGAATCGCGCTCGGCGGTGAGTGGTGCGGTGTTTGAGTATATTGACTTCCGAAACCAAAGCGGACCGTTGCACTATGCCGCCGGAATGGTAACCGGAGCCGCAGGGCTTGGCTCGGCAACCGGTGCTGACGATTATTACAATAATTTCCAATACAACGGCTATATGCACCACGGCATGGCTATAGGCTCGCCGTTTATCAAATCGACAATCTACAACACCGATGGTTACATGCGCATAGCCGACAACCGCATTGTGGGATTCCACTTCGGTCTATCGGGCTATCTCTCGCAGAAAGTGGACTATCGCGCGCTGTTTTCCTACCGCCGCTCCCTGGGCACCCCAATCGTGCCTGCCGTTGAGCGACGCACCGATGCCTCGATGCTCCTTGAGGCAAATTGCCGCGATATCTTCACCTCGGGGCTTTCGCTCAACGCCAAAATCGCTTTCGACAGCGGCTCGCTCTATGGCGACAATTTCGGTGCCATGATTGGAATCAACTATTCAGGAAATCTATCTTTCGGCAAATGAAAAGAATAACCCACATATTGATTCTCATTGCGATGCTCCTCGCCACAGGATGTACTCACAACAACGGCGATATAGGGCATCTTTTCGGCACCTGGAAGGTTACCGAAGCGACGGTGAACGACAGCCGATGCGATTTCGAGGGGAACACCCTGTTTTTCGCTTTTCAGAACAATGTTGTCGGCGTCCATGCCACCCGAGCCGACCACCCCTATGTCGATAACTGGCATTATGGCAAATTCTATTACATCGAGGAAACCATCGACTACAAGAAATGCGAGACACTTGTGCTCGACTATTCTGCCGCCGCCGACTTTTTCCCGTCTTTCATCCCGCTCGACAATGAACCCAACAAAATGCGCATTCTCTCGCAGTCGCCGGGGTGGATGCGATGGTCGATGGTGCGAAACTCATGCACCTATGTCTTCACCTTGCAAAAGTGGAACTAATCACAATTGATTATGGCAGAAGAACTAAAACTCACCAACGAACAGCGCCTCATGCAACGGCTATCACCGCTGCAGGCACAATATGTGAGCCTCGTGGAGATGAACCGCGCCGAAATCGAGGAGAAGGTGCGCAACGAAATCGACGACAACCCGGCTCTCGAGGTGAAAGACTCCTCGGATAACGACCTCCCCCTCGCTGCCGACAACCGCGACGAGGACGGCGACACTTTCAACGAGAGCGCGGAGCAGATGCAACTCGCCGATTATCGCGACGAAGACGATATCCCTTACTACCGCACAAACATCTCCAACTCCAGCCCCGACGATGAGCAGCGCGAAGCCGTCGTGGTGGCAGAATCGTCGATTATCGACTTCTTGAACGACCAGATTGCCGAGCGCGATCTCTCGCCGCGGCAACAGGCTATCGCAAAATATATCATCGGCAATATCGACGACAATGGCTATCTCCAACGCTCCATCGAGGAAATCTGCGACGACCTGGTGTTCCAGATGGGGATGGATGTGAGCGACAACGATGTGAAGGAGGTGCTCCAGATGGTCCACGACCTTGAGCCCGCCGGTATCGCCGCCGCCGACCTCCGCGAGTGTCTCCTCCTCCAACTCGAGCGACGCACCGCCGAGCCTGCCAGCCTGCTAGCCTACCAAATCATCGACCGCCACTTCGACGAGTTCTCCAAAAAGCATTTCGCCCGCATCATGTCGGCTCTCAACGCCGATGAGTCGCTGTTCCGCGAGGCTATCGACTGCATCCGCTCGCTCAATCCCAAGCCGGGCAGCGCTATCAGCGGTTCGTCGGGCGAGACCCACTCCCAGCAGATTATCCCCGATTTCACGGTCGAAATCGATGGCGACACCCTCATCCTCACCCTCGTCAACGACATCCCCGAGCTCCAAATCGAGGAGAGTTTCTCTCGAATGTATTCCGAAACTCCTTCCAAAAGCGAAAACCGCAAGCAAGCCGAGGCTGCCGCTTTTGTCCGCCAGAAATACGAGGCGGCTTCCAATTTCATCCGCATCCTCCGCCAGCGCCAGGAGACCCTCTATTCTACCATGGCGGCTATCGTGAAGATTCAAAACGATTTCTTCTTCACCGGCGACGAGAACGAACTCAAGCCTATGCGCCTCAAGGATATCCAAGACATCACCGGGCGCGACCTCTCTATTATTTCGCGTGCCACCACCAATAAATATGTGAGCACGCAGTGGGGTATTTTCCCCCTCAAATTCTTCTTCATCGACTCTCGCACCCGCGGCGATGGCGATGAACTCTCCTCGCGCGAACTTCTCGCCATGCTCAAACAGATTATCGATGAGGAGGACAAGAAAAAGCCCCTCAACGACGAGCAACTCTGCGCTATCCTCAAGGAGCGCGGCTATGAAGTGGCTCGCCGCACCGTGGCGAAATATCGCGAGAAACTCGAAATTCCTATCGCAAGGCTTCGCCGCGAGCCATAACCCCTCATTGCCGCGGTCAATTCTTTACGACACTGCAAAATTACGCCGTGCCGCAACTTTTTGCGTGCATTCCGCGCCATTCCGCGCGTTTTAACCGAATTTAAGTGTGTTTTACGTATTATCTTTGTGCCGTGGCTCGCAATGGGGTAGTGGAGCGTACCTTTGGCACGCCTTCTGTGTGGGCGTTTTCGATCCTGGCACAACTTCGTAAGTGCCAGGTTATGAATAGTTTAGCCGCTTTGCGGCAAGGTTGTGCAGCGCAGTGGCGAGCATCACGAGCGCCGTGGCTCGCAATGAGGTCGCCGGATATGTGTCGGACCAGTCGGACCGGTCGGACCGGTCGGACGAGTCAGACAAAGCGCAGGGGATCGGCGCTTGCCTCCACACTGCGTGCCGAAGGTGCGCTCTTGCTACAAGATGATTACCATTGGTTATCACCATTTTTTTGGGCTATTCCCACGCCTTAATTGTTAAAAATCAACTTTTTGGGGCGGAAAATGAAAATTTCTTGAAAAATATTTGCATCTAATTAATTATTTTTAATATCTTTGTGCCGTAAACTATTCGAGGTTGCATATTAAGGATGTAAAAGGATGCCTGTTGCATAAAAAGCCAACAATCCCGGTCTTTAAATACACAATTTATCTATAATTCCTTCACCACCCTAAATTGCCCGAGAAAGTGACACTAAATACTTAAAAATTCAACTAACACATATAAACACTTTAACTCTATGAAACAAGTACTTTGTCTAATCGCCTTATTGTTCTGCTTGCCTATCTCGGCTCAGCAACTCAAAGAGGGCAGATTGGAGGGCGTGAAACAACTCACTAACGACAACGCCCGTTATGAGAATCCGCAATGGTCGCCCGACGGCCGCTACATTGCGTTTACCAACTATGGTTATGACAACCTCTATGTGATGAATGCCGACGGCTCCGCCCAACATCGCGTCAGCGACAAAAAGGGCATCGGGTTCCGTTTCCAATGGAGCATCGACTCCCGCGAAATCCTCGGCACCGACATCAGCCGCAACCTCGTTGCCGGCAAGCAAGTGCGCCGCCAGGCTGCTTGGGCTTTCTCCCTCGACGGCAAGGCTGAACGCCTCACTCAAGATGTCGCCCGCATGACTCCTGCCGCTTGGCGATACACCACCGCCGGTGTGAAGAAGGTGATGAGCCTCGACGCTCCCGCTGTGGAACGCAACGAGCACGTTGCAACCGCTTTTGTTAAGCGCGCCGCTTCCAAGGCAAACAACACCAGTTTTATCTGCGACCCCGAAGGCCTCTGGGTGGTTGACGCTCAAGGCAACAAGAAACTTATCAACGCCGGTCCTTCGTTTTGCCCGGCTCTCTCGCCCGACGGCACTCGCGTGGTGTTTAACCATGTGAACAATGTGTGCGTTATGAACATCGACGGCACCGGAAAACGTGTGCTCGACCGCGGCTTCAACCCCTGCTGGGTGGGCAACGCACAGGTGGTGTATGAGCAAAGCACCGACGACGGCCACACCTACACTTCAAGCGACCTCTATATTATAGGTGTAAACGGCACCAACAAAAAGGCGCTCACCTCTACTGCCGACCGCATGGAGATGTGCCCCGCTGTTAGCGCCGATGGCTCAAAGATTGTATTCACTTCGTATAACGACGGGCAAGTGTATTGCGCTACACTCAAATAAACCCCTTAAAACTAAACAATTATGAAGAAATCATTATTTATTCTGTTCGCAATACTTGCGCTCGCCATCCCGCAGAAAGCACTCGCCGGATGGAGCGATTATGTGATTATCCTCGACCCGGGTCATGGTGGACCCGACTGTGGTGCCACTTACGATGGCGGTGCTTTGGGTCAACACGCTTACGAGTCTTGGCTCGTTATGAATTGTGCCGCTAATGTTTATAATAAACTCGTTGCACGTGGTGCCCATGTTTATCCAACTCGTCGCCTTGACAACGATGATATTCCGGAAGAGGTTGAACTCAGCCCTCGTCGTGCATACTGTTACACTTATAATTCCGATATCTTCGTTTCTTTCCACCTCAATGCTGCAAATGGTATAGCGTATGGTACGGAAACTTATTATAGTTCCGACTATAGTTCAAACAGTTATTCTTTAGCGGCCACAATGCAAAATGCCCTCCTTTAT
>SFER01000229.1 GCA_004557195.1 Bacteroidales bacterium
CGGAAGTCCTCGCCGTAGAGCCTGCGGCCGGTTTGCCCGGGGGAATACAATTCTTTCTCGTGATAAGCAATATCGGTGAAAGTCGATTTTGTAGTGCCGTTGTCGGCTTTCTCTCCTTCGCTCCATGTGGGCTCTTCGACAGAGGCATTTTCGGTTACAAAGTAATAGCCGCGAGTGTCGTAGGGGTGTTGCACCTGCGACCAGATGTGTGAAGAAGAGTTGTAGGAATAGGAATCTACCCCTTGGGCATAAAACACGATGTTGTTGCCATCGCGCAACACCGGCACGAGAGGCAAGTCATCTACATAATTAGCCTCGGTGAGATGTTCCGAGATAGGTTTGCCGCCATAGCCGTAGATGCGGATGTCGGAAATTTTCGAGAATCCCCATTTCGAGATGTCGGAAGCCGTGATACGGTAGATTCCGCTTTTTTCCACAGCGATTTTCACCCATTTGCCGGAGCTGAGGGCGGAATGGTCGGCATAGGTCGAGGTTGGGAAGGCGTAGGCTGAAAGCGACATTGCCATCACAACCAGGAGAATATATAATTTGCGATACTTCATAATGCGGGTAAACTATTATAAGTATAACGAAGAACACCGCAAAATAGTATATCCCTCGTGAAAAAAGGAGGCGGAAAAACGATGAATCAGCGATTGGTTAGCGATTGGTTAGCGGGATAATTCCACCACTTGGCAATCGGTGGGGACTCCGTTGTCGAGAGTGAGGAGCACAAGAGTGCGCACCGTCTGCCACCCCTGCCGTCCTGCCGCACCGGGGTTGATGTGAAGGCATCGGAGCGCCGGGTCGTTGATGATTTTGAGGATATGCGAGTGTCCTGCGACGAAAATCTGCGGTTTTTCCTTTATGAGTAGCGAGCGCATCCCGGGGGCATATCGTCCCGGGTAGCCGCCTATGTGAGTCATCAAAATCTTCATCCCCTCCACCTCGAAGATGTCAACTTCGGGGAAACGGCGGCGCAGCGGCGAGCCATCGATATTCCCCACCACGGCATGCAGCGGCGCAATGGCGGCAAGGCGGTCGGCAACCTCGGCACTTCCTATGTCGCCGGCGTGCCAAATCTGGTCGCAATCGGCAAAATGCAGTGCATAGCGGTCGTCCCAGAGGGCGTGAGTGTCGGATAAAATACCAATTCGTGTCATGATGCTCGATAAGAAAGATTCGGCTGCTGCAAGGGGTGCAACAAGCCGAATCATATAAGTGTGTAGAGAGTGTTAAAGTTTGTCGTATGGGATACGTTGGAGCAATTCGGCAAATTGCGCAGTTGCTTTTTCCATCGGACCGCTCACCATCGGGCGCAAGAACACCGGGATTTCGATGTCGATAGCCGCAGTGGCATCGGTGGCATCGCCTGCCTCGGTGAGGTTGAAAGTGATTTTAAACGGAACCGGTGATTGTTCAGCCTCGAAAACGATGAGTGTAGGCTCCACCACTTGGGTGCGTCGCAAAGTGAGATTTCCCATCGGAGAACCCTTAACGGTGATTGCATCTTCGGTAAACTCCACCTTTTCGAGGATTTCGCGCTGCTGCTCGGGAAGATTCTCAGCGGCAGCACCGATAGTCCCGGGATTTGAGAGTTTTGAAAAGACGAGGTCGATTTTGTGCGCAATGTGCGCGGTTTCGCTCTTGTATTGTGCCATTATATATAATATAGGTGTGTAAAATTAAAATTCATTGCTTCCGGGCACCCAGTTTTCGGGGTCTTGGCGCCATTCCTTGAGAGTCTCGATATCGCTCTCCTTAATGTAGTCGATGGCGAGAGCAGCCTCGAGCATCGCATTGTAATTGCTCAAAGCGATTACTTTCACGCCGGCTTTCTTGAACCTTTCGGCAGCGATGGGGAAATCGTAGGAGAAAATTGCCACCATGCCCACAACATCGCAACCGGCATTACGGATAGCCTCAACCGCTTTGAGACTGCTACCTCCGGTGGAGATGAGGTCTTCGATAACCACAACCTTCTGTCCCGGCTTGAGATTACCCTCGATGAGGTTTTCCAATCCGTGGTCTTTTGGAGATGAACGCACATACACATAAGGGAGAGCAAGAGTGTCGGCAACGAGCGCACCCTGAGCGATGGCACCGGTTGCAACACCGGCGATTGCGTTAGCGTTACCGAAGTTTTCAACGATTACTCGAGCAAGTTCCACCTTAATGAAACTACGCACATCGGGATAGGAGAGTGTTTTGCGATTGTCGGTGTAGATTGGCGAATTCCATCCCGAAGCCCAGATGAACGGATTGTCGGGTTGCAGCTTGATAGCACTGATACTAAGCAACTTTTCAGCCAAAATGCGGTTAAGATTGTTCATTTTACTAAGAATTATAGGATTTTTGAAAATGCAAAGTTAGTGTAAATAGACGAGAATCGGAATTATATTACCACTTTTTTTCGTCAATGGCGACAATTTAAAATATTTTATTATATGCCGGTCGTGAAAAGGTACTACATTAAGGCATACAACGGCACACAAGTCAATTGTCCCTGCCTCGTGAACGGCAACATCGAGAACCTCACCGCCCGCAAGCCCTCATTATCCCGCAACATATTACTGAGCGAATTAGCCTTAAAACGCTAAGTTGCTGTAATACTGTCCTTTCCATTTGCTTTTTACATTTTTCGACACATATTTCGCC
>SFER01000027.1 GCA_004557195.1 Bacteroidales bacterium
GTGCGCTCTTTCGACGAAGGGGAGAGGGTGATGTCGAGTTTCCCATCGGGGCGCACTTGCTTGATGAATGCGCGATGTCGCTCGCCTATGTTCACATCGAAGAAAATCTCCGAGTCGTAAACCATCCCCCAAAACAGGTCATCGACCACTACTTTGTAGCCGAGGTCGGTTTTCTTGTTGATGAGAATCCTCACTTCATCGCCGACGTGGTATTTCGGCATCTTGTTGTCGAGAAATTTGTCGAGTTTTGCCGATGCCACAATGCGCTTGGAATTGTCGTCGAGATATACAAACACGGTGTAGTATCTCCCTTTCACCATCCTCACTTTCTGCTCGCGAAATGGTACCAGCAGCTCCTTGGGGAGCCCCCAGTCGAGAAACGCTCCTACCGAGTTCACCGCGGTGGCTTTGAGGAAGGCGCATTGATTCACCATTGCGAGTGGACGCTCGGTTGTCGCCACAAGGCGGTCTTCCGAATCGTTATACACAAACACTTCAATTTCATCGCCGACATTCATTTCGGCGGTTACATAGCGGCGAGGTAAAAGTATTTCCACACCATTGCCGGCATCGAGATAAGCCCCGAAATCTACAAATTTCGTGATGGGTAGAGTATTAATATTTCCTATGTTTATCATATTAATTTTGAATATTTTGCTAATTTCGCAATAAAATTTTAATTTCACGCTATTTGTTGTAATAAAAATTTTTCGTAACTTTATCGGTTGAAACCAAATTTAGTAAGATGAGAAATATAATTGCGTTTATTTTGTTGAGTTTCATGATGTTGCAATTCATGTCGGGATGCGGCGCCGGTGGAAATGTTTCCTCCGATTGCGACACCGTTGCTTTTGTTGCACAAAAAAATTCCGATTCCATTTCATTTCCTATCTCCAAGGGCGGAACAGGTGTGGCTAAGGCGAAAGTAGTGCTCATGGTCCCCTCGCAATATCGCGACACTGCCGAGACTGCCAAATTGCAGCACATGCTCGCTGCATGGTTGACAAGCAGCGACACCATCGTTTCCGATGGCAATCTGGCTTCTATCTGTGTGGCTATGCTTCTATCTCGTTTCGATACCGGCGAAGTGTATGAAATTGATGATGTAAACTCCGATTTCGAGGTGCTCGACAACGATAGGCTCTCTGTGGATATGAATGTGGATGTTGCGCCATGCTTCAACGCGCAGTCGCTCCTTTCGGTGTGCCGCACTTCCACAACACGCTACAACAACGAGGAGCCATCCACCGAACACACTTTCTATAATGTAAATCTCGCGACAATGAAGCGCATAACCCTCGACGACATTTTCCGCGAGGAGGCTCTCCCCGCGCTCAACAACTTGCTCAAGCAGCAACTTGTTGTCGGTGCCGGCGCAAAGGATGTTAACGATATGCTCGAACTCGGCTATTTCAATCTCGACAACCTCACCGCCAACAACAATTTCAAGATTACCTCCGAGGGGCTTACTTGGGTGTATCTCCCTCTCGAAATCGCTTGTTTCAGGGTGGGGGAGACCCAGATTTCGCTAAGTTACGACGAACTTGCCGACTTCTTTGTCGCTACCAATAATCCGCTTAATTCAATCACTCATGCAACTGATAGATAAGTATTTCCCCAATCTCACTCCCGAACAGTACTACCAATTCGAGCAACTTGGTGTGCTTTATCCCGAGTGGAACGAGAAAATCAATGTAATATCGCGCAAGGATATTCAGAATCTTTATCCCAATCACATCTTGCATTCACTGTCTATTGCCAAGTTTATCCATTTTACTCCCGGCACGAAAATCCTCGATATGGGGTCGGGTGGCGGATTTCCGGGCGTGCCCCTCGCCATCATGTTCCCCGATTGCTCTTTCCATCTCGTTGACCGAATCGGCAAGAAACTGCGTGTGGCACAGGATATTTGCGACAAAATAGGGCTGAAAAATGTAACGGTGCAGCATGGCGACATCAAGGAGGTGAAAGGAAAATTTGATTTTGTGGTGAGTCGTGCCGTGATGCGCCTCGATGAACTCGTTCCGCTTGTGCGCCGCCTCGTTGCGTCGGATTGCCGAAACGCTATCCCCAATGGCATTATCTGCCTTAAAGGGGGAAATCTCGACAGCGAAACTTCGACACTCCACCTCCCGATTATGGAGACAGCGATAAGCTCCTATTTCACCGAGGAGTTTTTCGAGACTAAGAAAATCATTTTCACGCAAATCTAAAAGTTATGAAAGCAGCAAGATTCATGGTAAACGCCTTTGGCGAAAACACATATATTATCTGGGACGATGCCTCTCGCGAGGCTGCGATTATCGACCCCGGCATGGCAAAAGAGCATGAGCGCGAGAAGGTGGACAAATACATCGCCGACAACAATCTCGTCTTGAAATTCATGCTTTTCACTCACCTTCATGCCGACCATGCCCTCGGTGCCTCACACATCGCGTCGCGCTATGGCATTGAGCCGATATGCTCGGCAGAGGAGAACGTGCTCGGAGCGAAAATCCCGGAGCAGTGCGATATGTTCGGACTCGCGCCGGCTCCCCCGGTAGTGTGCGCCAAAACAATCGACGATGGCGACATCCTCAATCTCGGCGATGAGGAAATCCATGTGCTCAAGGTGCCGGGACACTCCCCCGGTGGTCTCGTGTTCCACATCCCGAGCAGCAATCTCGTGTTCACCGGAGACACCCTATTTTGCGGAAGCATCGGCAGAGCCGACCTCCCGGGTGGCGATGAAAACCTGCTCATTTCGGGAATAAAAAGCAAAATTCTCACCCTCCCACCCGACACCACAGTGTGCCCCGGGCATGGCGATGTTACCGACGTGCAAACAGAGGCGCAAACCAACTATTTTCTGCGCTAAACCGCCTCTCAATGCCCTAAAAACTACAAAATCACTCGAAAAATCCACTTTTTTTAATAAAAATAGTGCGAAAATAATTTTGTGTGATTAATATTTTGTATATTTGTTTCAAAATTCTTAATGTCAAACTTTTAATAATACACAAAATGGAAGAATTATTGTCTAAAATTGAAGCAGTAGTTGCCAACTTCACAGAAAACGCAACTGCACAAGTTCAAAACGGAAACAAGGCTGCCGGCACACGCGCTCGCAAAGCTTCTTTGGAACTCGAAAAATTGATGAAAGAATTCCGTAAAGCATCTTTGGAAGCCGCTAAGAAATAATACGCGCCTTTCTTAAACCTTAAAAATGAAATCCTGCTTTCTCAAAAGTAGGATTCATTTTTTCTGCCCTGTACGCTCCAAAGAAATCCGGGTTAGAATTGCACATTTATCCCGCCCATAAATGTTGCCTTTGGCATCGGCATCCCGGAACCTGTTCCATGAGTGTGGGCAGGATGTTCACACGCTCATTGGCGGTGAGAACGTCTCTCCCCACCACGGTGATGGTCTGTGGCAGATGTCTGATATCGGTACTGTTTCGAGTGCCGGTAACCACCACATCTTCGAGAAGCAATGTGTCTCTTCCCAAATCCTGCGCTATCCCGGTAGCCGAAAGGGAGAGCAGTATAACCAATGTAAAAATTCGTATATTCATGTTTCAAAAGTCCGACTTACCATATCGCCGTAAAGTTACAACAAAATTCTCTAAGTGCAATATCACAGCTTTTGACGCAAAAGAATAATGTTTTTTAGAATAGTTGATTTTTTTATGCCGGGAATAGTGTTTTTTACAATATATTGTTGTAATTTCGCAGTGGCAATATTTCAAGAAATAAAACATTAAACATATAGTTATGATTTACAAATTTAGAATTGTTTCTGACGAGGTTGACAATTTCAAGCGTGTTATCGCTATCGATGCCGATGACACTTTCGAGTCGCTCCGCAATGCGATTCTCGAATCGGTTGACTACACCAAAGACCAAATGGACTCCTTCTTTATCTGCGATGAGGATTGGAGCAAGAGAACCGAAATCACTCTTGCGGATATGGGCAGCGAATCGGATGAGGATATTTGGATTATGGGGGAAACCCGCCTGAGCGAACTCATTGACGATGAGGGACAAAAACTCATTTTTGTGTTTGACTATCTCACCGACCGTGCATTTTTCATGGAGATGCGCGAGATGATTCCCGGCAAGGACCTCAAAGACCCTGTGTGTGAGAAAAAAGAGGGCAAAGCCGCTCCGCAATTTGTCGATGTGGATGAACTCAACGACAAGCGTGCCGCTGTGCAGGCTGCTTCGCTCGACGACGACCTTGATGCCGATTTTTATGGCGCAGAGGGATTCAACGAGGATGAACTCGACCTTGAAGGTTACGACGACCTCGACTTGCAATAGGGTGGGCGATTAAGGGATGCCCTTATCCCAAGTGCAGAAATTTTGATATACGCTCCATCAATGTGATGTGTGGCATTTTTATGTGCATGCTCACCTTGGTGGAGTTTTTGTCGAAGAATAGAATGCAGGAATATAGAACAATAGCCACACAAGTGTCAAACTCCTCGACGCCGTGTATCTTCTCCTCGGGCACTTCGTTAAAGAGCATGTTGTCTTCATCACAGTCGTATCGCAGCAATCCCGCTTCGAGACGCATGTTGTGGTGGGTGAGTTTTGGTATTACCTGCGTTATTTCTTCATGCACCGCCGGTGAGCAGGTGGAATAGATTTTGTATAGGCGGTTTATAACTTTTGTGGTAATCATTTCTTAGTTTTATACTCATAACAACCGGGCACGGCATTTTGTTCAAAAAAATAGGTCGGATAGTTGAATTATCCGACCCATTTTTATCTAAATGGGATTTTATCCCAAGAATGCGAGCAACACACCGGCGGCTACAGCCGAACCGATAACACCCGAAACATTCGGACCCATAGCGTGCATCAACAAGTAGTTGGTGGGGTCGTATTTAAGACCCATGTTGTTGGAGATGCGTGCCGACATCGGAACTGCCGATACACCGGCGTTACCGATAAGCGGGTTGATTTTCTTCGATTTTGGCAACACAAGGTTGAAAAGTTTGACGAATAAAACGCCCGAAGTAGAGGCGATGATAAACGCCATGAAACCAAGGAAGAAAATGAAGATTGTTTCTTTGGTGAGGAATTGCGAAGCTTGTGTCGAAGCACCCACGGTCATACCGAGGAGGATTGTTACGATGTCGGTGAGGGCGTTGCTTGCTGTCTTGGCAAGGCGAGTGGTTACACCGCTCTCGCGCAACAAGTTGCCGAAGAAGAGCATACCGAGCAATGGCAATGCAGATGGCACAACGAAGCAAGTGAGCAACAAACCGATAACCGGGAACAAAATCTTCTCGTTTTGCGACACCGCACGAGCCGGTTTCATTCTTATGAGACGCTCGTTCTTGGTGGTGAGCAATCGCATGATAGGCGGCTGGATTACAGGCACGAGAGCCATGTAGCTATATGCCGACACTGCGATGGCACCCATCAAGTTGGGGGCAAGTTTCGACGAAAGGAAGATTGCTGTAGGACCGTCGGCACCACCGATGATGGCGATAGCACCTGCCTGGTCGGGCTCAAAGCCAAGTGCGAGGGCAACCATGTAGGCTCCGAAGATACCAAACTGGGCTGCTGCTCCCACAAGCATCAACTTGGGGTTGGCGATGAGTGAGGAGAAGTCGGTCATGGCGCCGATACCCAAGAAGATGAGTGGCGGATACCATCCGCGAGACACACCATTGTAGAGGATATTGAGCACTGAGCCTTCTTCATAGATTCCTATTTCCATTCCTTGTGAGAAAGGAATGTTACCAATCAAAATACCGAAACCAATCGGTACGAGCAACATTGGTTCAAATTCTTTCTTGATGGCAAGCCACAAGAAGAACATACCCACAACAATCATGATGAGGTGTTCCAATGTCACATTTGCGAATCCCGTGAATGCAAGGAAATTCGACAGGTTATTACCCATAAAGGATATGAATGTGGTTTCCTCCATCAGATTATTCAATTACGATTAGTTCTGTACCTTCGAGCACTGAGTCGCCCTTGGCAACTTTGATTGCTTTGACTACACCATCTTTCGGCGAATTGATATTGTTTTCCATCTTCATTGCTTCGAGGATAACTACCAATTGACCGCGTTTAACAGTGTCTCCAACGTTCACTTTGAGGTCGAGAATTGTGCCGGGGAGCGGTGATTTAACAGCGTTGGCACCGCCCGATGTGGTCGGCTTGCTGATTACCGGAGCACCGGCGGCTGTGCGCGGTGCGGCTGCCGGACGAGTAGTTTTAACTACCGGCTTGGCTGCGGCTTTCTCCTCAAGTTCAACTTTATATGGCACACCGTTCACTTCGATTTGAGCCACATTGTTGTCGATGTCTCCAACGGTAACCTTATATTCGTTACCATTGATTTTATACTTATACTCTTTCATTGATTTTTAGATAGTAAAATGTGTTTATGAATGAAATTATTTGCGGGGAATGTCGCGCAAAGTGTAAATCTTGCTGCTCCAGGGCGAGTAGGCACGTTTCACCTTGTTGATGGTGAGAATGGTGTCCTCGTTGTCGTGAACATTGAGATGCTCGTAGAGAGCCATACAGATTGCGGCGATTTCTTCGCCTGAATCACCTTTGACAGATGTTGTAGCCCCTTGTGTTGCGGCAGAATCGTCGCCATGTGCTTCGATTTTGTTGCGGACTGCGATTTTCTCGCTCAATTTGCCCACAAGCAAGAATGCGAGGCTGAGGATGAGCAACGCAGAGAATACCACCGACATTGCCATAAGCGCCATTGCGAAGCCGTGGCTGTCGTGTTTCTTGAAGCCCTCTTTCTTGGCGTTGGTGTCGATAATCACGTTGTTGCTGCTCGGGGTTACATAACTTTCTGAGTGGCCTTCGCGAATGCTCCATGCCTCAACGCCTGTGCCTTTGCCATCCACTTTGCGTGCAAACGATTGGTTGCTGCCAAGGGAGGCGGGTACTGTGATTGAGTCGATAAGAGTCAAGCCGTCGGCATCATAAACACCTATCCAATTGTCTTGTCCGGGTGTAAGTTTGAAATTCAAGTGGAATGTGCCGCGTTCCGGTTCGCCGTCAGCCCAGAAAAGGATGTGCTGGCGAGCGGGGATGACTGTGTTGACATCGCCGCGCGGAACGGGATACATGGTTTTCACTTCGGGATCGTTGGTCAAGAAGATGCTCGAAATCTGCATCGAGGCATAGGTTGAATTGTACAATTCCACCCATGCGTTTGTCTGACCATAATCGTCAACGTAGTTGCTGTCGTTCAACACCATCACTTCGTTGATGACGAGACCTTTGCGTCCTTGGGCAAAGGCTGTCGCTCCAACGAGGAGGCAGAGCAACAACATTAATATTCCTTTCTTATTCATCATATTGAGGCAAGTATTATAATGGAATATTACCATGCTTCTTGGCAGGATTGATAACCTTCTTGGTTTGCAACTGCTGCAATGCGCGGATTACGCGGAAACGAGTGTTACGCGGCTCGATGACATCGTCGATATAGCCATATTTTGCAGCGTTGTAGGGGTTGGCAAACAATTTCGAGTATTCTGCCTCTTTTTCTGCGATGAATTTTGCAGGGTCGGCTGCTTCTTTTGCCTCTTTTGCGTAGAGCACTTCAACAGCACCTGCGCCACCCATAACGGCGATTTCGGCAGTAGGCCATGCATAGTTCATATCACCGCGCAATTGCTTGCAGCTCATCACGATGTGGCTACCACCATAGCTCTTGCGGAGGGTAACTGTAACTTTGGGCACAGTTGCTTCGCCGTAGGCGTAGAGAAGTTTTGCACCGTGGAGGATAACGGCATTGTACTCTTGTCCTGTACCGGGGAGGAATCCGGGCACGTCAACAAGTGTTACCAACGGAATGTTGAACGCGTCGCAGAAACGAACGAAGCGTGCACCCTTGCGAGATGCGTTGCAGTCGAGCACACCTGCGAGATATTTCGGCTGGTTGGCTACGATACCCACCGACTGACCATTCATGCGAGCAAAGCCCACGATGATGTTCTTGGCATAGTCGCGTTGCACCTCAAGGAATTCGCCATTATCGATGATTGCGCCGATAACCTCATACATGTCGTATGGTTTGTTGGGGCTGTCGGGGATAATCTCGTTGAGAGAATCCTCAAGACGGTCGATTGGGTCGGTGCACTCTACGAGGGGAGCCTCTTCGAGGTTGTTTTGAGGAATGTAGCTGAAGAGTTTGCGGATGATGCGCAATGCGTCTTCGCCATCTTCGGCTGCAAAGTGTGTAACACCCGACTTGGTGGCGTGTACTTCGGCGCCACCGAGGTCTTCTTGTGTAACATCTTCGCCTGTAACTGTTTTCACAACTTTCGGACCGGTGAGGAACATGTAGCTGATTCCTTTAGCCATGATTGTGAAGTCGGTCAAAGCTGGAGAGTAAACAGCACCACCGGCGCAAGGACCGAGGATTGCAGAGATTTGAGGAACTACACCCGAAGCAAGGATGTTGCGTTGGAAGATTTCGGCATAACCGGCGAGGGCGTTAACACCTTCTTGGATACGTGCGCCACCCGAGTCGTTAAGACCGATTACAGGTGCACCCATCTTCATTGCCATGTCCATGATTTTGCAAATCTTTTGCGCCATGGTCTCCGACAATGAGCCGCCAAACACTGTGAAATCCTGTGCAAACACATACACGAGACGTCCTTCGATTGTACCGTAACCGGTTACCACACCATCGCCGAGGAACGATTTCTTCTCCTGGCCAAAGTTGGTGCATCTGTGACGAACAAACATGTCGATTTCCTCAAAACTGCCTTCATCAAGGAGTTGAGCAATGCGTTCGCGGGCAGTGTATTTGCCTCTGTCATGTTGTTTTTGAATTGCTTTTTCACCGCCGCCCAAGCGCGCTTGTTCGCGCATCGAGATCAGCTCTTGTACTTTTTCAAGTTGACTACTCATAATAATTATAAAGAGATTAATTATTTGTTAGGGTCTTCACAGAGTTCTGTTAAAACACCAATAGTTGATTTCGGGTGCAAGAATGCGATGTTCAAGCCTTCAGCGCCTTTGCGAGGTGCCTTGTCGATGAGTTTCACCTCTTTAGCTTCTACTTCAGCCAAAGCGTTGGCTACACCATCTTCTACAGCAAATGCGAGGTGGTGGATGCCTTCACCGCGTTTCTCGATGAATTTTGCCACTGCGCTGTCTTCGCTTGTCGGCTCGAGAAGCTCCAATTTGGTTTGACCCACCTTGAAGAAGGCTGTCTTTACTTTCTGGTCGGCTACTTCTTCGATAGAATAGCACTTAAGGCCCAATACGTTCTCGTAGTAGGGGATTGCTTGCTCAAGGCTTTTTACGGCAATTCCCAAGTGTTCGATATGAGAAATGTTCATAATGTATAGAATTTAAAATGTACTTTTAATAAGTTTATTTCTTAATCTGCAAATATAGTCATTTATATTGAAATCGGAGTAAAAAAATCGCAAAATTATTGACTAAAAATGGCACAATGTTGTTTCGTAAGGTGTTTCCGCGTCTTCGACGACGAAAGAGGGATGCGCCATGCCGGCACATCCCCTCTTAATGAGTATTTCCGATTCGATTATTCAACTTTTTTCTTAGGAGCGGCTTTCTTTCGGGCAGCCGGTTTTTTTGTCGGTTTGGCAGGCTCCTCTTTGGCGAGTTCTTCGTCTTTGAGGATGTTGTTGCGCATGAGAGCCACCTCTTTGTTGAGTTCGGCGATTTCGTGCTCCTGGTTGCGAATTGTGGTGAGGAGCGCATTGAGTTCCTCATTCTCAATTGTCAACGGATATTGCTCTTCCACGCGTACAATGAAGTCGGCAAGTACATTCATATAGTTGGTGAACGCTGTGAACGGAGATTCGTATGGGCTATAGTGTGAGTGAACGGCTCCATCGTCGAGATGCTTGGTGCACATGTAGTAGAAGTGGTCGCTTGCTTGGAGATACATCCAGTCTTGTTTGAGACGGCGGTCGGAGCAGAGGCGCACGCGTTCAGCGATAGAATAGAGTTTGTTGAACGCTTCGTTCTGCAAGTCGTTGCCGAGCCATGCGCTGGTGTCGCGAGCCTCGTCTGCCCACGACATTGGGAACGGCACTGCGAGTTCACTCACCGATTTCATCTTGGCGATAGCCTCGCTTGGAGTGATGAAGCCGATGTTTTTCTCAAACGCAAATCTTGGGAGTGCCTTCATAAACTCGAAGATACCGCTTTCGCGAGGTTGAAGTTCGCCGAGTGTCTCGAAGTTCATGAAAAGGTTGATGATTTGCTCCTCCTCGGGAAGGTCGGCAATCCAGTTGATGTATTTGTCGGCAGTGAGAGGATATTCGGGCCATTCGGTGTTGTTGAAACGGAACGAGATATCATCGCTGAGTTTCGAGTTCTTGAGAAGGAGTTTGAGTTTGGGCGCAGCGGCTGAAGAATAGACATAGTTGGGCGATTTCCAGCCGAGGATGTGCTTGGCACCTTCGGTAATCATTCCCTTGTAGCCCATCGAATAAACGAGTTGCGAGATGTCGTCGCTATAGATTAACTCGGTGTTGCGCAACACTTTGGGGCGTTGTCCGAAGAGTTGGTAAATTTTGTCGCTATGCTCTTTCACCTGGAGGCGGAACTCTTCCGGGTCGGCGAGCGATGAGAGTGAGTGGGCGTAGGTCTCGGTGAGGAATTCCACGTTGCCTGTTTGCACCAATTCTTTCAGAGCGTCGATGAGCTCGGGCACATAAAGCTCGATTTGCTCAAGTGCGATACCCGAGATTGAGAAAGCCACTTTGAATTTCTTGCCGTAGGTGGCAAACATTTCTTTGAGGGTTTCGCAAGCGGGGAGGTAAGAGCGTTGTGCTATGCGAGTGATGATTTCGTCGTTGGCAAAATCGTCGTAATAGTAGTGGTCGTTACCGATGTCGAGAAAACGATAGGTTTTCAAGCGGAACGGTTGATGTATTTGGAAATAAAAACAAATTGATTTCATTGTGTTTTGCTTTGAGTGAGTTAATAATTGTTGGGGTTGATGTAGCGTTTGTAGATGTCGATAACTTTGGCACCGGCTTTCTTCCACTGGATGGTGTCGATTTCGGCGAGGCCCTCGGTGTGGAGGCGGTTGTACATTGCCGGATAGGTAATTATCGAGTAGATGGCATCGGCAATGGCGTCGATGTCCCAGTAGTCCACTTTTATCACGTTCTCAAGGATCTCGGCGCAGCCCGATTGTTTGGAGATAATCGAAGGTGTGCCCATTTGCATTGCCTCGAGAGGCGAGATGCCGAATGGCTCGGAAACCGATGGCATGATATACACATCGCTCTGTTTCAAGAGGTCATACACCTGCTTGCCACGAAGGAATCCGGCGAAGTGGAAACGGTCGGCGATGTCGCGTTTGGCGGCGAGGCGAATCATTTTCTCCATCATATCGCCACCTCCTGCCATTACAAATCTCACATTGTGTTTCTTTTTCAATACCTTGGCGGCAGCCTCAACGAAGTATTCCGGACCTTTCTGCATGGTGATACGACCGAGGAATGTAACGATTTTCTCTTTGCGCGGGGTCTTGACGATTGTGCGGTATTCTTCGGGAAGTGGCTCCACGGCATTGTGCACTGTGGTGACTTTGTCGGGGTTGATGCCATATTTCTCAATCACGGTGCGGCGAGTGAGCTCGCTCACGGTGATGATGTGGTCGGCATAGTTCATACCATCTTTCTCGATGCTGAACACAGTGGGGTTGACATTGCCGCGAGAGCGGTCGAAGTCGGTGGCATGCACGTGGATAACGAGCGGCTTGCCGGTAACCTGCTTGGCGTGGATGCCGGCAGGATATGTGAGCCAGTCGTGAGAGTGGATTACGTCGCATGGCACTGTGCGAGCGATAACGCCTGCCACAATCGAGTAGTTGTTGATTTCCTCAACAAGGTTGTCGGGGTATCTTCCCGAGAACTCGATGCAACCGAGGTCGTTGGTGCGCATGTAGTTGAAATCGGCGTAGATGTGGTCGCGCATTTCATAATAGGT
This sequence comes from Bacteroidales bacterium, assembly GCA_004557195.1. Taxonomy (GTDB): domain Bacteria; phylum Bacteroidota; class Bacteroidia; order Bacteroidales; family Muribaculaceae; genus W0P31-042. The sequence continues at coordinate 11,964 of SFER01000027.1, forward strand.
CTGCGGATTCATCACTTTGCCTATGCGGTTTTCAACATAGTCCCATTGCACGTCGCGCCATGCTACAGGCACGCAGTTGGCGCCTATGATGTTTGCAAAACTTTTTTCTTCATCTCCAAATGGTTTTGGAATCACAAAGGTGATGTCGATGTTGCCATTTTCGTGCATCCCTTTTGTGAGGCCGTAACTGGCAGTACCCAAACCTCCGAGGATGTGAGGTGGAAATTCCCACCCGAACATTAATGCTTTCATATTTCGATTTGAAGGAGATTTATAGGTTAATACTTTAAGTTATTGTCGGCGCTGAGGTTCTTGATAAAGCGCAGCACGCTGCACACACCGCCCACGTTCATCGCATAGCTGATAGCACCGCGCCCGGTGAATGGCGGGTTGCCGTCGTAGAGTTCCGAGAGCGAGCCGATGCAACCTTGGTTCATTTCGTCCTCGAAGCCTATGAGCATTCTCTCGATAAACGGAAGTCGGTTGATACCGAACACTTTGATGTAGGCGTCGGTGTAGAACGACATGAGCCATGGACGAACAGAGCCTTGATAATAGGCATATTCACGCTGCTCGGGTGAGCCGAGGTAGAATGGGCTGTAGCCGTAGCTCTTTGGCGACAATGTGCGCAATCCCTTCGGGGTGAGGAGCTCCTTGGTTACCACATCGAGGATTGCTTTGCGCTGGTGACGGTCGAGCGGCGAGTAGTCCATTGCGATTGCGATTGCCATGTTGGGACGCACGCTCAAGTCGGTGTAGCTGCCGTTGACATAGTCATAGAGGTAGCCGTAGCCGTTGAGGAATGTGTCGATGAAACTGTATTTCGCTTTTTCGGCGATGCTGTCCCATCTTTCATAGTCTTTGGCGTGTGCCTCATCTCCCTCGAAGAGCGACATGGCAAATTTGAGGTCGTTGTACCACAATGCGTTGAACTCTACGAGATAGCCGCTACGTGGAATCATCGGTTTGCCATCGGGATAGGATGAGTCGATCCATGAAATCGGGCGCTTGGTGCCGTCGGCGCTCACAAGACCGTTGTCATCGAGGTGGATTGAGCCGTGGAGCCCGTCGATGATGTGGTTGAGCACGCGAGCAACGAAATCGCCGTATTTTTCTTTGCATTTCTCTTTGCCATCCACTTTGGCGTAGGCTTGGATAGCCCACACAATCCAGAGCGGGATGTCGGGGAGGTCGATAAGTTGAATGTTCTTGTCGAGTTGCCCGGTTGCCATGAAGCGGTTGTAGGCTTCCATGCCGGTAGCCATGATTGCTTCATAGTCTTTCGGGTGGTGCACTGCGAGAGTGGTTCCCGGAAGTGCGATAAACTCGTCGCGAGCCCTGATTTTGAACCATGGGTAGCCTGCTACGAGGTAACTGCCGTCGGCATTGGTATAGTAGAATTGCTTCGCGGCGTTTTTCAAGCAGTTGTAGAAACTTGTGCGCGGAGTACGGCTTTCGATTTCGGCTTGATACATCTTGCCGAAGTTGCGTGTGCTGCGTTCTTCGGTTCCGGCGCTGAAGAAGATGCTTTCGCCCTTCTTGATTGGCAATTCAAAGTAGCCCGGCACAAAGAGGTCTTCGGTGTAGGGGATGCCTCGTTCTTGGTCTTTGCTGTATTCAATGCCTTTGTACCAGGTGGGGCAGAACACGAAGTTGGGCTTGTGGTTGAACTGCATATAGAGGGTAGGGTAGCCCTCGTACATCTTCACCGCGATACCGTTGATACACTCCTGATAACTTTGGTTTGCCACTCCGTTGGCGATGCACAGGGCGTTGCTGTTGCGGAACGCAAGGAAGGGGCGGAACTGAAGTTTTGTCGGCGAGTGTGCCTCAATTAGGGTGTACTTGATGAGAATGCGGTTTTCGTGCGAGATGAAAATCTTCTCCTTGGTGAGGACTACACCGCCCACACGATAGGTGATTTTGGGCACACATTCGCAGTCAAATTCACGGATGTATTTATGACCGTTCGGGCTGAAGCAGTTGTTGTACTTGTGGAGCCCGAGATTAAAGGGGGCGTCGTGTTGAATCACTGTCTCATCGAGCGATGACAAGAGCACATGAGTCTCGTTGTCGATTTCCGGAATCGGAATCACCAACAATCCGTGTTGCTTACGAGTGTTGCATCCTACGATTGTGGTACAGTGATACGCCCCTGCCTGATTTGTCCTGAGCATTTCTTTGGGTAACGACTGCTCAAGGTTAATCATGAGGTTCTTATCGAATTTTAAATAACTCATTAATGGTTTTTTTAGTTATTAGTTTTTTGAATTTTGTTTCTTAGTAAGCACTTAATTTTGTACCTACGAATTTACAACATTTGAATTACATATACAAATAAATAACAAAAATAAACTCAATTATTGTATTTTAACATTTGCTTTTCCCGTTTTTGTGTTCCACAGCATTGTTTTAAAGCAGTTATCCGGCTCGAAGCCGATTTTTTGCCTCAAAAGGGCTAAATGTTGAGTTCGCTTCTCACGGTGGTTACGAAATTCCAAAAGCCCTCCTCGATAGGGGTGATGAAGGTCTTTTTGTTCTCGCCGCCATCTTTCGGAAGGAAGATTTTTATGCCGTTGTGGATGCACTTCACTTCTATGTCGGCCTCCATCATCATCGGCTCACCGTCGATGTGCATCACCCCGGCTTTGGGGCGGTGGATGGTGAGCGACGGGGTGCGGAACGACTGGATGTTGGTGTCCTGGTCGATGTGCTTGGTGAAAAGCAGAATGCCGAGCACGGCTGTGTCGAGCGGTGTGAACGGCTGGATGAGCGTTACATCGATTAGCCCGTCCTGCATGCTCGCGTTGGGGGTGATGAATGCGTTGTTGCCATATTGCGAGGCGTTGCCGCAAGCAATCACGAAAGCCCGCTCGGTGAGCACTTGGTCGGCGGTCTCGATGCTGTATTCCTCGCTGCGGTAGCGGAGGTATTCCACGAGTGTGTTTTTGAGGTAGGACATCGGTCCGCGCTTCTTCGATTCGGCAAATTTTGCGCTCACATGGGCATCGAATCCTACACCGCAGGTGCAGAAAAACGGATGTTGATTTGCCATGCAGTAGTCGAATTGCTCGATGCGGTCGTTGTTAATCTCCTCGAGGGCGCGTTTCACATCGATGGGGATGTTGAGGTGGCGTGCAAGACCATTCCCCGAGCCGTTTGGGATGATTCCGAGGGCTGTGTCGCTGTCGCGGAGTGCTGCCGCCACTTCGTTGATGGTGCCATCGCCACCTATTGCGAGCACACCATAGTAGCCTTGCTTGATTGCCTGCTTGGCAAGGTCGGTGGCATGTCCCGGGCGCTGGGTGAAGCGTATCATCATATCCCACTTCGATTCATCCATCACCTCGGTGATGGTTTCGGGGATGTATTGCTTGTTGGCGGTGCCCGAAATGGGGTTGATTACCGCCAGAAGTTTTTTCCTTGTGTCCATTGGTTGCTATCAGGCGTTTTCGGCGGCATATTTCGCTATCCTCATCTTTGTGTAGGCGATGATGATGTCGGCAACTTCATCGCTCGACAGCGATGAGGAGTCGATGGAGAGGTCGTAACTTGCCGAGTTGCCCCACTCCTTGTCGGTGTAGAAATTATAGTATCCGGCACGCAACTTGTTTTTCTTGATGGCGAGTTGCTCAGCCTCCTCGCGCGAGCCGCAGTCGTTGCGCTCGAGGATGCGTGCCACCCGGGCGTCCATCGATGCGTGGAGGAAGATGTTGATGCAGCAGGGGTGGTTGCGCAGAACGTAGTCGGCGCTGCGCCCCACTATCACGCACGAATTGGCGTTGGCGAGCTCGCGCATCACCTCGCTTTGCGCGTTGTAGATGCTGTCGTCGGATATGAGTGTAATATGCTGTTGAGAAACGAAGGAGTGCGCTCATCGGCTTTCTCAAAAAATTCCTTGCTCACACCGGTGTTTTTCGATGCCTCGACAAGAAGTTCTTTGTCGTAGTATTTTATGTTAAGCCGCTCGGCGACTATCCTGCCTATTTCACGTCCGCCGCTACCAAACTGGCGGCCTATCGTGATAACATATTTCAAATCGTCCATACTCTTTGCTTTTTTCTTATTGCAAACTTACTAATAATTTTCCGAATTTCCAACACCCCGTTAACACACATTATATATATTATATATGAGTGTGGGGTGGTGGTGCTGTCAGATGCCTATTCCGCCGTGCTTCACCTCCTCCATCACAAAACTGCTCTCCACCGAGCCGATGTGGGGAATTGAGCCTATCTTGTTGAGGATGATGTCGCGATAGTGGCGCATGTCGGTGGCATGGATTTTGAGCATGTAGTCGAAACTACCCGAGATGTTGTAACATTCCACCACTTCGGGAATCTCCTTTACGATGTTGGTGAATTCTATCGCGATTTCGCGGTTGATGCTGGTGAGTTTGACGTTGCAATACACCATCAGTCCGTGATTGAGCTTGCCTGCGTCGAGTTCGGCTACATATCGCTTGATGAAGCCCTCATTTTCGAGGCGTCGCATCCGCTCATACACCGGAGTGGTGGTGAGGTGCACTTTCCGTGCTATTTCTTTGGTGGTGAGGCGCGCGTTTTCTTGGAGGATGCGCATAATTTCCATGTCGGTGCTGTCGGGGGTGTACATGATTAGAATATTTTTCTGTTTTATCGGGCTTTGTGGTTGTTTGTCCGTTGTATTTGCTGTTATTTGCTGCAAATATAGGTAAATTATCTAAATTTTGCAAACTATTTGTGCGATTTATCTGCTATTGCTAACTTTGCAAGTGAAAACAAACAACGAAAACTTACAAAATATAAATAATATGGACAGAAATAAATTACATTTTGAGACACTCCAACTCCATGTGGGACAGGAGCAACCCGATCCGGCAACCGATGCACGCGCGGTGCCTATCTACCAAACAACAAGTTATGTGTTCCGCAACTCGCAGCACGCTGCCGACCGTTTCGCGCTTCGCGACCCGGGAAATATCTATGGCCGTCTCACCAATTCAACCCAAGGAGTATTTGAGGAGCGCATCGCAGCCCTCGAAGGTGGTGTGGCTGCCCTCGCTGTGGCTTCGGGTGCCGCTGCCGCAACCTATGCGCTGCAGAATATCGCACGCAACGGCGACCACATTGTCGCTGCCGACAACCTCTATGGCGGCTCTTTCAATTTGATTACTCACACGCTCGAGACTCAAGGCGTTAGCAACACGATTGTGAATGTCAACGACCTCGAAGCGCTCGAAAAGGCAATTCGCCCAAATACCAAGGCGGTGTATGCCGAGACCTTCGGCAACCCGAATTCGGATGTAACCAACCTCGACGCTGTCGCTGAGGTGGCTCACCGCCACGGCATTCCATTCATTGTCGATAACACTTTCGGCACTCCCTACCTTATTCGTCCTATCGAACATGGTGCCGATGTGGTGGTACATTCGGCTACCAAATTCATCGGCGGTCATGGCACATCGCTCGGTGGCGTGATTGTGGATGGCGGCACATTTGACTGGAAAGCATATCCCGATAAGTATCCTTCGCTTGCCAAGCCCGACCCGAGCTACCATGGCGCAGTGTTTGCCGATGTGGCAGGAGCGGCTGCATTCGTAACACGCATCCGTGCCGTGATACTTCGCGACACCGGAGCGGCCATTTCGCCATTCAACGCCTTCATCCTCCTGCAGGGACTTGAGACACTCTCGCTTCGCGTTGAGCGCCATGTCGAGAACGCCCTCAAAGTGGTGCAATTCCTTGCCTCTCATCCCAAAGTGGCAAAGGTGAACCACCCGTCGTTGCCCTCGCATCCCGACCATGAGCTCTACAACCGCTACTATCCCAATGGCGCAGGAAGCATTTTCACCTTTGAGGTGAAAGGCGGTGTTGAGGAGGCTTGGCGCTTTATCGACTCGCTCGAAATCTTCTCGCTCCTTGCCAACGTAGCGGATGTGAAGAGCCTTGTAATCCATCCCTACACTACAACCCACTCGCAGATGACGCCCGAGGAACTTGCACAGCAGCACATCACACCTGCGTCGGTGCGCCTCTCGATAGGCACCGAGCATATCGACGACATCATTGCCGACCTTGCACAGGCTTTGGATAAAATCTAATCGCTACAATCTACAATCTACAATATATCAGCGAGGCTGTCCCGGAAGGAGCAGCCTCGCAATATTTTTGTGGTGGCAAAAAAGGCGTCTCCGCGATGGAGACGCCCGAGAGTTATGTTATTGGCAAGGTTTATTTTACGAGAACCTTGGTTGCAACGCCGTCGGCAACAACGATATAAGCGCCCGAAGCAACTTGAGCTTCTTTCTGAGTGCTTACAAGCACGCCACCGAGAGTGTAGATAGCAACATTTTCAACTTCGCCCATAACAGAGATGCGACCATTGCCTGCAACAACTGTTGCTACAGGAACTTCTGCACCTTCAACACCGCTTGACAATGAAACAAGGAGTTTCTGTGCGGGGATATCCACAGTGAAGAAGTAAGGTTTGTCGCTGCCTTTAATCTTCCAAGCAACTGTAGATGAAATGAGGAGAGCGGGAACATCGAGAGTGACTTCGTCGCCGTCGTTGGCAGGACCAAATCGTTTGCTGTTGAATGTGGGCCAGTCGGCAGCGATAGCACCGCTGATACCGAACCAGTTTTCGTCGGCAGTGAATGTGGCAGTTCCTTCATATACGCCTTCTTTACCTTCTACCGGCTTGAGTGTAGCGTAATTTTCAAATGTCCAATTATTGAAAGTTCCCACCATGTAGAGTTCATCGGGATAAGTAACAACAACCTCTTTTTGGTTGGTTAAAGTAATTGTCATATTATCCAAATCGAGAGTTACATCGTAAGTGCCGTTTTGAACTTTGAATGAATATTGAGATTTGATGAATTTGGTTTCTTCCTTGTTTATGATGAGTTGGTCGGAAGATTCTGCGCCATAGCGGTTAACGGCAAGACCATCCCAGTCTTCGGCAGTGGCACCAAGAGCAGTGGCGATACCGAAATAAGAGTAATCGGTTTCGGCGGCATCAGCGCTCATAGCAAAAGTAACTTCGCCATAATAGAGGCCGTCTTCACCAATTGCGAGTTCTTGACCTACATTGGCAGCCCAAGTGTAGTTGTTGGCAGCAGTGTGTCCGAGGATATACACTTTGGCAGGTTCGGGAACAGAAACGATGTATTTTTCGGCAGCGGGAGTGGTGACAGTTTTGCTATCGCGGGGGAGAGCGAACACTTTAAGGTATTCGCCAGAGTTTCCTACGATGTAAAGGTTGTTGGCAAGGTCCCAAGCGATATCGTTGAGGTTGCCACCGATGTTTGTGGCAAATTGATAGAGGAGATTGAGGCCTATAACACCATCGGTTTTTGTTACCTCATAAATACCTACCTGTTTAGAGGCATTGGCGATAGCCAATTTGGAGAAGTCGGGGCTGAAAGCAATACCGCCTTGGCGAGCTACCATAGTGGTGTTTTTGTAGTCTTCAACACCTTCGGCATTCACGTGAACGAGAGCCGGTTCGGTATCCTTAGGAGTTCCGCGGTATTGGCAATACCAGATACCACCTTCGTTGTCGTAAGCGACATTCATACCCATATAGTTGATGCTATATTTACCCGACAAGGCTTCAATATTCTTGGAAGGCGCTGCTTCCCATGTAGTTGCTGTACCAAGGTTGTATTCATCGCAGCGGAAACCTGAATATGAATAAGCAACACCCGAAGCATTTGCCGAGAGGGTCAAAATCTTAAGGTCGTTGCCTGAGCCTTTTACATCGAAGCTTGCATTTGGAGCACCGATGAATTTGCCTTCTGCATCGAGTAATTCCCAATTTTCGGCAACAGAAGCGAAGTTGAACACCGGCTTGAAATCGCCATCGAGATTCGCAGGGTCAATTTCAAAGATAGGAGAAACCCCAACGGATTGACGGCTTACGAAAACGCGACCATCTTTAGAAATGCGAATGCGGCGAGGGTCGTAACTGTTTGTTGAAGTTCCGGGGAATTTTTGAGTAATAGCCATTCCGCCGGTGAAACCTTGTTCGCCTTTTGCATTGAGAACGGGATTGAGGCATGGGTCGAAAACATACACACCTTGACCTGTCTTGCAACTAACATAAGTCTCTGAGGTAGTATTCATTGCCTCTGAAACATAAACGCGTCCGTAGAACGGGCTTTCGTAGTTGTTATCAACGGCAACACCTGCAGGGTGGTAGAAACGATGATTTTTCTCATATTCCGTCGGGGTTTCAACAACGGCACTTTTGGTTGAGATTTCCCAAAGGAGTTGGTCACCGGCGGAGAATAGAGTGCTGACATCGTAGGTGAATGAGTGGTCTCCAGCCGATTTGCCATCGAGAGTGGAAGAGTCAGAGGTCTCACCATTAGTGATGGTGAATATTACCATTTCAGCATCGGCATTTAGTGAATAGTTCACTGTGAGCGTTTTGCCATCTGCTCCAAGTTCGCTTTTCAAGCCGTAGGCGTAACTGTTGAGTGCCTGAGCGGTTTGCGAAAGTCCTAACACGGTCATGACCGTAAAGAACAATGATAGTAGATTTTTCTTCATAATAAAGAAATATTAGTTAATAATTAGGTTTATAAATGGCTCAAAAATAAGTAGTAATATAGGTTTTTACACGCTATTTCATGGCTTACAATTGTGCAAGGCAAAATTCGCAAAAAAAATTGAAAATACCAAATAATTCACAAAAAAATAAATCGACCCTTAAAAGAAAGGATATAATTGAGGCAGTACCGGGCAACGCGGTGGAGCAGTCGTGAACACGGATTGAACGGAAATGGCGGCTCGCGCCGGTGGCGGAGGGGAGAAAAAAGTCGCTTGCGGGGCAGGCGACTTTGGGGGCTTGCGGAGCAAGCTTTTGGGGCTCAAGAGGTTATTCCCACTCGATGGTTGCGGGGGGCTTTGAGCTTATGTCGTAGCAAACGCGGTTTACGCCTTTCACTTTGTTGATGATGTCGTTGCTGACTTTTGCCATGAACTCGTAGGGGAGATGTGCCCAGTCGGCGGTCATGGCGTCGGTGCTTGTAACGGCGCGGAGAGCTACGACACGCTCGTAGGTTCGTTCGTCTCCCATCACTCCGACGCTCTGCACGGGGAGGAGGATTGCTCCTGCTTGCCACACTTTGTCATAGAGATTCCAGTCGCGGAGGCCTTGGATGAAGATGTCGTCGGCTTCCTGGAGGATGCTCACTTTCTCGGGGGTGATGTCGCCAAGGATGCGCACTGCGAGTCCGGGACCGGGGAACGGGTGGCGATTTATGAGATGCTCCGGCATACCGAGTTTGCGGCCCACGTTGCGCACTTCGTCTTTAAAGAGCAAACGGAGCGGCTCGCAGAGTTTGAGGTTCATTTTCTCGGGGAGGCCTCCCACATTGTGGTGGCTTTTGATGACGGTGCCGGTGATAGAGAGCGACTCAATGCAGTCGGGGTAGATAGTTCCCTGGGCGAGCCATTTCACATCTTTTATTTTATGGGCTTCTTCGTCGAAGACATCGATGAAGCCCTTGCCGATAATCTTGCGTTTGCGTTCCGGCTCGGTGACGCCGGCGAGTTCGGCGAAGAATTTTTTGCTTGCATCGACGCCGATTACGTTCAAACCCAAGCCTTGATAGTCGCGCAACACGTTTTTGAACTCGTTTTTGCGAAGCATACCGTGGTCGACGAAAATGCAGGTGAGGTTGCTGCCGATGGCGCGGTTGAGGAGCACGGCAGCCACCGAAGAATCGACGCCGCCGCTCAAGCCGAGCACCACGCGGTCGTTGCCGAGTTGCGCTTTGAGTTGTGCCACTGTGGATTCGATAAACGACTCGGCATCCCAGTCTTGCTTACCGCCGCAGATGTCAACCACGAAATTGCGGAGCATAGTAGAGCCGTCGGTGCTGTGGAACACCTCGGGGTGGAACTGAACGCCCCACACCTTTTCTCCGGTGATTTGGTAGGCGGCGATGTTCACCTTTTCGGTCGAGGCAATCACCTTGAAATTATCGGGAATTGCCGTGATAGTGTCGCCGTGGCTCATCCACACCTGCGAGTTGGCGGGGATGCCTTTGAGCAGCGGGTTTTCGGTGTCGAACTTCACCAGATGCGCCCTGCCATATTCGCGAGTGCCGGCAGGCTCCACCTTGCCGCCATTGGTGAAAGAGAGGAATTGCGCGCCGTAGCAGATGCCAAGGATGGGGTATTTGCCGCGGATTTCGCTCAAATCTACCTTAAACGCCTTCTCGTCATAGACCGAGAACGGGCTACCGGAGAGGATAACTCCAATCACCGAAGGGTCGTCTTTGGGAAACTTGTTGTAAGGGACAATTTCGCAATATTGGTTCATCTCGCGCACACGACGTCCGATGAGTTGTGTGGTTTGAGAGCCAAAATCGAGAATAATGATTTTCTCTTGCATAGAGTGTTATATTTTGGTTTGTGCAAAGTTAGTCAATTTACCGAGATTACCGAAATCGGGAGCCGGAAAACAGCACAAAAGCATTAATACCACTTAACACCATTTTGGCTCGAGCTTCGCTTGTCGTATTTGAGGTCTTGGAGCAGCGAGCTCTTCACGGCGATGTGGAAATTGTAACTTTTGTAGGGACCCACCGGCACGAAACTTGCGCTCATGGTGAAGCAGTGCAAGTCGCGCGAGATGGTGCAGTTCATATATGCTATTTTCCCGGTGTCGAAGTTGTAACTTGCCGAGAAATTGAAATTCCAGTTGGGGGTAGGGCGCAGATTGCCCGAGAAACTGAGGTTTTGGGTAATCTTGCCGTTGTATTCCATCTTCTTCTTGTTGAAAGTGCCGTAGCCGTAGTTGATGGAGTAGTTAATCGAGAGACTCCAGGGGAAAGCCCATTTCACATAGCCGTCGGGCGTCATCTCGTATTGTCCGTTTTCGTTCTTCTTGTCATTCCCCTCCTGGTCGTCATTGCGGCGGTTTTCGGCATAGGATTGGAGAGCGTCGGGAGTGTTTTCGGTCTTCTTGTCGCCATCCTTCTTGTTGTCCTTCTTGCGCTTGAAAGTGGAATTGTTGAAAGTGTAGGAGAACGAAGTGCCGGTGCTCGAGAGACGACCGATACCCTTGCCCGCCTTCCAGCGAGGCACATTCACGCGCACCGGGTTACCCGCCGAATTGAGCTGGTAGGTGTAAACATCCCAAGTGGAGCTGAGGCTGAGGTTGAAATTCTTCATCAGACGCAGCATGATAGAAGCGTTGATATTGCTCCAATTCATTGAGTCGGCGGCAAAATTGTAGCTTTGGCTGATAGAGAGATTCTCGATAAGCGACACCTTCTTCACGCCGGTGCTGTCTTGGTCGCTCTTCACCTTCATTTCGAGGTTGTTGGCGAGCGTCCAACTCATGGTTCCCGACTTTCCGGTGCCCACCGAGCCGAAAATGCCGTGTTGGAAATAGGAGTATTTGCGTTGCTTAACCTCACCGCCCTGAGTGTATTGGTAAGAGCCGTAGTAGCCCCAGAACGGCGAACTGAAATCGGGCGACGCGCTGAACGAAATCGACGGCGAGAACACGTGGCGAATCATCTTCACCTTGTCGCCGAAAATTTTGAGCGGCACATAGAAGCCATACAGCTTAGTGTCGAGCGAAATCGACCCCGAGAAGTCGAACACGTTGTAGAAATTGTAGGTAGTGTCCACCACCACCTCAGCCGACGAGTTGGGGTCCCAAGCGCGGCGAATCTTGCTTGTGTACATGCGGTCGTTGAGCGATAGCGAAGGGGTGATGTTGATGTATTTGAGCACGTTGAAAGTGGCGGAAATCGGCATCGAGTGCTTCATACCGTTGCGCCAGTCTTTCACCAGGCTTTTCTTGAAAAACTCGTCTTGTTTGGAAGTGAGCGAGTTTTGGAAGATACCCGAATAGGAAATTTTGATTTTCTCGTACCATTTTTCCTCACCGACAGCCTTTTTGCGCTTGAAAGGAGCCAATTGCGACATTGTGAGCGTAATGTTGGGGAACGAGACGGTGAGAGTGGAGTCGGCGGTACGTTGCGACACATTGGCAGTGGTCGAGAGGCTCCACTTGGAATTCGGGAAGCGGTAGGTCATGTTCACCGTGCTACTCTTGGTGTTTTCGGTGAACGAATTGTTGTAGTAGCTGTTGATATCGTTGCGCGAATAACCGCTTGTGGCAAAGTTGACACTCGCCGAGAGGCTCATATTCGGATTAGCCTTACTATCCTGCGTATGCGACCAAGTGAGGCGGAAGTTCTTCATCTTCACATAATCGGGCGAGCCCTTGTCGCCATCGACGGTTGTGAGGAAACTCAGATTGAAATTGCCGGAGAACTTGTATCGCTTGACATAGGAAGAAGTTGCATTGATACCCCAAGAGCCTTTGGTGTAGATTTCGCCGGTGAGCGAGAGGTCCATGTTGTCGTTGATTGCAAAATAGTAACCGCCGTCGCGCAGGTAGAAGCCTCGGTTGTAATCCTCGCCCACGGTGGGCACGATGATACCGCTTTGGTATTTGCTGCTGAACGGGAAGTAGCCAAACGGCACCGCGATGGGGAGCGGCACATCGGCGAGCACCATATACACCGGACCGGTGACGATATTCTTCTTTGGCTTCACCTTTCCTTGTGTGATTTGGAAATAGAAGTGGGGATGCTCGTGGTCGTCGCAGGTGGTGTAGCGGCCATCCTTGATGTAATATTCATCGTTGGGCATCTTCTTGGTGAGACCGCCGGTGAGATATCCCTCGCCTTGCTCGGTGATAACATCCTCGATAAGACCCTTTTGCGTCTTGAAATTGTAGGTCATCTTCTTCGACTGGTATTCACCGCTCGGGTCGTTGAACACCGGGGTTCCCACCACCTCGCCGGTGCTATCGGGGCGCCCGATTGCATCCACGATACTGGAGCGCATATCCATCTTAATCTCGTCGGCAGAGAGATTGATGTTGCCATATTTCACCACGCTGCTGCCATACATGAACGCAGTGTTTTTGCCGATGAAAATCAGCGAGTCTTTGGCAGTGAAATCGACAGAGTTGTCGAGATCGACCTTTTCCTTGACAAAACGGGGCTTGCGAGCCGTGGTGTCGATTGCCGATGAGTCGGCCATGGCGGCGTGGATAGAGTCTTGCGGCAGAGAGTCGGCGAGAGCCGGAGCGACAGAGTCGATGGGAGAGATTTGCGCAATCCATGAGGAATCGCCTGGGATGGCGACCGAGTCTTGTGGAACGGTTTCGATTTTGCTCGGTTTCGCACCCGGGCGGGGCGGAACGACGATTGTGGGGAGAGTGCGCTTGATTCGTTTCACCGAGTCGGGGCGAGTGCGATGGCGCGCTCGAATCGACACCGGGCTCTCAATCGAGTCGTTAGACGTGTCGAGTTGGGGAGACTCGCCGATTTGGGTAGCGCTCATCACAACACAACCCAAAACGAGAATCAAAATCGGTATGTATATATTTTTTAAGTTCAAACGAATCTAACGCTTTGCTTTTCAACAAATTTCATGCGAGCGACAAGGTGGACCGCGGTGCTTGTGGCGCTACCGGACACATTGCCTCTCACATATCGGTGCAAAGATACATAATATTTTTCAAAGTGAGAGAGTGTTTTCGATTGTTTAAGACTTAGCCGGGGCGGATTTCTTGCAATGGCTTGCAATGTTTCTTGCAATGCGGCAATAGGGGAGATAAAAGAGGCGGACCGAGTAAGCCCGCCTCCTGTATAAAGTTGGTTGAGATTAGTAAATGATAACTGCCGAGAGAGGAGCGAGTTTGCCGGCGAGAGTGCCTTTATTCACTGAGAACTCGGAGCCGGACACTTTGTCGGTGTAGGTGCCGTCGGGGAGGGTAGTGGCAATGCCAGCCTCGGCTTCGTTTTCAGCGAGGTTGATGATAGCGATGCCCTTACCGCCGCGTTCTACGCTCACGATGGTGCTGTCGGCAGACACTTGCACATTTTCGGTGGTTCCTGCCATAGCGTGGCGGAACTTGTTGGCTTCGACAACAACGGGAGATTTGAAAGAATCGTTACCGCGAGCGCCGATGAGGTTGTTGCCCCAATAATTTTCGGGAGTTCTGCCGTCGGGACGCGAGTAGAAGAGCGGAGTGCCGAATTGGCGAGCGGTGAGGAACACCCAACCGAGTGCAATCACGTTGTCGTCGATAGAAGCGCTCTCGTGGGCATTGCAATAAGTGTCGTGCGACTCAACCCAAGTGATAAGTTTCTTGGCTTCAACCGGGTGGCTCCAGTCGAGGAGGTCTTCGCCGGCAGTGGAGCGGCTGTTGAGCACCTTGCGGAGCTTGCCACCGAAATTACTTGCAACGAGCCCCATATACTCGGCATATTCGGTTTCCTTAGTGTTTTTGTCTTGAAGCACCTCGCCATAAACGAAGAGCGAATCCATGGGGAGAGCGAGTTTCACGCCTTTCACCTCTTTGCGACCGGTAGCGATGTCCCAGAAGTCGTTTTCTTTGGCTTTCGGGTCGAGCGGGTCGCTGGGGAGACCGATATGCTTGGCAGTGTCGTAGCGGAAACCGCGAGCGCCGCAAGCGAGGAGGTCGTTGACATAGAGCATATAATAGTGCTGGAAGTCGGGGTTTTCGGTGTTCACATCGGGGAGACCGCCCATTTCGCCGGTGGTGCATTGCATACGGTCGTTGTAGTCGGTGATAGGAGTGAGGCCGTTGGCGTGGTAGAGGTTGTCCATGCCGCCCACAGCGTTGAGGAGGTCGGCTTTCACTTTCGAGCGGTCGATAGCGGTGTGGTTGGGGAGAACATCGACGATGATTTTGATGCCGTATTTTTTGGCTTCGGCGCAAAGCGCGATAAACTCGTCGCGGGTGCCGAGTTGGTAGTTGCCGATTTTCCAATCGGTGGGCTGGTAGTGATAGTACCACTTGCCTTCGCCGAACAATTGCATACCGGCGTTTTCGCCCTCGATGCAAGTGTTAGCCGGGGAAGTTTGCACGATAGTGTAACCGGCATCGGCGATCTCTTTAAGGTTTTCTTTGATTGTGTTGAACGACCAAGACCAGGCATGGAGGATAATGTCGTTGTTGCAGTCGGCAGCCGGAACATTTTCGGCAGATTTGTTGCCACAGGAAACGCCAAGGAGCCCGAGAGCGGCGATAAGAATAAGTTTTAAATTTTTCATAAGGTGATAAAGTGTTGATTATTTGTGAATCAGAGTTTAATTTGGTGCTAAGGTAGACATAATTTTTGAAACTGCCAAAAAATTAATTAAAACCGCCTGAGAAGAAGGCGGTTTTAAGGTGGGTTGTATCGTTTAGTCTCGGGAGCGACCGAGGAAAATCATTACATAATAAATGAGGGTTGCGAGGCTGCCGAGAGCGGCTACGACGTATGTGTAGGCGGCGCTTTTGAGGGCGTCGCGTGCGTTGCCGTTCTTAGAGCCGGTTGCGATTCCCGATTGCCCGAGCCAAGCGATAGCCCTACGGCTGGCGTCGATTTCCACCGGGAGGGTAACGAAGCTGAACAGAGTGGTCATTGCAAACAGGATTATTCCTACCAACATAATTTGGGGCATTGTCTCGATGAGCAAAATGCCTGCGAGAAGCACCCAACTCATCCATTGCGAGGCAAAACTCACCACCGGCACGAGAGATGAGCGGAGGCGGAGCGGGGCATAGGCGGTGGCATGTTGCACTGCGTGTCCACACTCGTGGGCGGCAACGGCGGCTGCCGCGATGCTGTTGCTTGCAAAGACCCCTTCGCTGAGGTTTACGGTGCGGTTGGAGGGATTATAGTGGTCGGTGAGCATCCCGGGGGTGGAAGTTACAATAACATCATAGATGCCGTTGTCGCGGAGCATCTTTTCAGCCACTTGCCGTCCGGTGAGACCATTGTCGGTGGGGATGCGAGAATATCGTTCAAATTTCGATTTCAACGACTGTTGTGCCAAGAAACTAAACAGTGCTACTAAGCCAAAAATTAGATAAATCATAATATTGTCATTATTTTGTGAATATAAAATGTAAAGAGCAAAAAATGTGCCAAAGATAGAAAAATCCTCAAACTCGACAATAAATGCGAGCTTGAGGATAGTTTAAAGCTTTGCTACATTATTAATAGTTATATTCTGTCAGTTCCTTGCCGAGAGGAGTGATAACAGATTCGAAATCGTAGGCATAAATCGAGATTTCCACCTTTCCGAGAGCGTAGCACCCGATTTCGTAGGGATTATAAACAAGGACAATGCGGCAGTTGTCGCTGTCGATGTAGAAATTGTCGGTAACGTAAAACTCTGAAAAATCAACGAGAAATCCCTTCTCTTTAAGTTGGTCGAAAGATTCCACATTGTTTTGAGCCAAGAGTTGATTGGCTACCATTTCCCGGAATTTATCCCCATCGGTGTTGAACAGGTCGGAAATAGAAACTACTTTTCGGCTCTCGATATCATAGTTGATAAATCGGGAGTAGGAGTAGCCGTGGGCTGCGCCATCCATATAGTCGTAATGAAGCACTCGGAACACCATTGAGCGTTTTGAGACCGACATCGGTGCCATTTTCACGGCGTGAGTGCTCGTGAAGCGTCCGCTTTCGGGCAGTTTGTTTGCCGGCTTGATATTTTCAACCTCGTCGGGAGCATAGTCGTAGTTATCGATAAAACGGTCAACAGCCTCTCGAATGTCGGTAGAAGTGCTGTCGCCGGGGAACATAGCCGATTTTATCGAATCGGAAAGGGCTTTGTCGGCGACTCCATTAATGCTTTTGGGGTAGAACATATACACCTCGTTGGAACAGTAGGAGGACTCTCCCGGGTGGAAATTTGCATCTCCTTTGAGGTCGAAAGAGATGTTTTTCTTCACAGAGACGGTTTCAAACACCGATTCGGGTGTAGGAGTGGCACTCTCGGTGTTCTTTGAGTTACAAGCAGAGAGCAGAAGCGCCGTGATGCATACAATTGTGGTTTTCTTCATATCAAATAAATTGTAAAACTATATGATAACGCAAATGCGCGGTGAAAAGTTCGGTTTTACCGACAAAAATTTAGAAAACAGGTGCCTGTTCCTTCTTGAGGTCCTCGTAGAAGAGCACGATGGATGTGTAGATGTAGGGATAGAGGAAGATGAATCCCACACCGCAAGTGATTATCGAGAGGATAAACCAGCCGATGAAATTGAGACAAAGCATGAAAAACTCCATCTTGTGGCCTTCCATCATGATGCAACTTTGGTCAATCGCTTGCATTGCTGTTAATTGAGGGTTGTCCTTCATGATAAGGAATGCCATTGAATAGCGGATGGCAGCGATAATGCCGGGAATAACCAGGAGAAGCGACCATAAGAATGTGAAAAGCGAGACAAGCAAGCCGAGGAGGAATGTATTGACAAAATTGTCAAAACCCTTGAACAA
>SFER01000028.1 GCA_004557195.1 Bacteroidales bacterium
ACCTACGCTTCGGCTTATAAAGGCAACAACAGCACTTGGCAGATTGAGAATACACTCTCATACGACAAGACCATCGGCGCTCACTCATTCAACGTGTTGCTCGGTCAATCGGCTACTAAATTCAAAGGCGACGAACTCGGCGGCGGACGCTGGGACCTCGTTAATCCTCAGAAACCTTCTATCAACTACAGCACAGGCGACATCGTTTATTCAGAAGATGCCAGCGGCAACATCACCGGCGCATCGGCACACTTCAACGTGTATGGCGGTCCTTACACCGAGCATCGTCTCTCTTCAATGTTTGCCCGTGTAGGCTACGACTTCGACGAGCGCTACATGCTCCAAGCCACAGTGCGCCGCGACGGTTCAAGCCGATTCGGTAGCAACAACAAATATGGTGTTTTCCCATCGTTCTCACTCGGTTGGAACATCATGAACGAAAACTTCATGGAAAAAACTCGCTCTTGGTTGAGCAACATGAAATTGCGTGTAAGTTGGGGTAAGAATGGTAACGATAACATCGGCGACTTCCTCTACACCACCCTCACAAGCATGGGTAGCAACTACTACTTCGGCAAGAACTCAAATATGACCATCGGCTCTAAAGCCAACCGCCTCGCCAACCCCGACCTCAAATGGGAGGAAAGCGAACAAACCGACATCGGCCTCGACTTTGGTTTCTTCAACGGAGCCCTCACATTCACTGCCGACTACTTCATCAAGAAAACCAACGGCATGATTATCGAAATGCCTATCCCAAGTTATGTGGGTGAATCGAAACCTTTTGGTAACGTGGGTGATATGGAGAACTCCGGCTTTGAATTTGAACTCGGCTACCGCGGTCATGTGGGCGATTTCAACTACTCTATCAAGGGTAATGCATCCTACCTCCACAACGAACTTAAAAACCTCGGTAACGACACCGGCTTCCTCAACTATGGTATCAACCAATTCTCCGATGGTGGCACACGCGCCGAGAATGGCCAACCTTTCCCATTCTTCTATGGCTACAAGACAGCAGGTGTGTTCCAAAACACTGCCGAAGTCAACGCCTATGTCAACAGTGAAGGCAACCTCATCCAGCCAAACGCTATTCCCGGCGACCTCCGCTTTGTGGATATGAACGGTGATGGTCAGATCACTTCCGACGACCGCACAAACATCGGTAACGGAACTCCCGACTGGACATTCGGTCTTAACCTCGGTGCTGAATACAAAGGCTTCGACTTCAACCTCTTCTTGCAAGGTGTTGCCGGTGTAGATGTGTTCGATGCAACCTATCGTCAAGACATGGTGTCGGGTAACTATCCTTCTTGGATGCTCGACCGCTGGAACGGCGAAGGCACTTCCAACCGTGTTCCGCGCCTCGCCCTCGGCGACAGCAAGAACTGGGTGTGCAGCGACCTCTATGTTCAAGATGGCTCTTATCTCCGCCTCAAGAACATCTCCCTCGGCTACACATTGCCACGCTCACTCACTCAAAAAGCAAAAATCAGCCGACTCCGCATGTATGTGATGGCAGAAAATCTTTTCACTTGGACCAAATACTGGGGTTATGACCCCGAAATCGGTTCGGGCAGCACATCGCTCGGCGTTGACTATGGTGTATATCCACAGGCTCGCACTTGGACAGTGGGCTTCAACCTTTCATTTTAATCAACCAAATAAACGAAACAAGACATGAAAACAAATAAATTTATACTTGCAGGCGCTCTGGCAGGGGCATTGATGCTCACCACTTCCTGCAGCGACAGTTTCTTAGAGGTGAAAAACCCCAACGGCGAGCCTTTGGAGGAATATTACACCACCGATGAACACTTATTGGAGGCTCTTACAGCCGCATACGACCCGTTGCACTGGCCCGACTGGGACGGCAGCGCTTACAACGCACTCAACATCGACGCCGAAATCATGGGCGACGACTTCTGGGTGGGTGGTAACAGCATCTCGGACAACCAACACTGGCACAAACTCTTCAATTTCGAAGGCGACGGCAACAACACACTCGCCACTTTGTGGACCGACTTCTATTCGGGTGTAAAACGCTGCAACGACGTTATCAAATACTGCGGTTGGGGTGGCTCTACCGAGGAAAAACTCAAATCTTACACCACACAAGCCCGCGTGCTCCGCGTTTACTACTACAACATCCTCTGGCACTACTATGGCAACGTGCCTTTCTATCTCGAGAACCTTGAGGCTCCCTACACCGCTCCGCAACTCACTGCCGACGAAATCTACGAGCGCCTCATCCCCGAACTCGAAGATATTATCGACTCAAACGTGTTGCCGATGCGCTGGGACGACACCAATGCCGGACGCGTATCGCAGGCTATGGCTTACATGCTCTATGCCGAAATGGTAATGTACCAAAAAGACACAGCTCGCTATTCCAAAGCCCTCGGCTACATGAACGAAATCATCTCTTCGGGTAAATACGACCTTATGCCCAACTATGCCGACTTGTGGAAAGAAAGCGGAGAATGGGGCATCGAGTCTATCTTCGAAGTGAACTACAACGACGACAACGCACAACGCGACTGGGGTACTCCCAAGTCGGTAGGCGGCACTGTACTCCCCACACTCATCGCCCCCAACCAATGGCCCGGCGGCGACGGATGGGATAGCGGTAGCGACGGCTGGGGCTTCATGCCTTTGCGTCTCGAAACCTACAACATGTATGCCGACAACGACACTCGTCGTGCTTCCACTTGCTGGGATGTTCGCGGCGTTTCCTACAACGAGCGCTATCAAGACACCCACATCTGGCTCGGCAAATACCGTCCCTACAGCGACAACTGCAAAGATTGTCCTACATCGAAAAACCTCAACTACAACAACAATTTGCGCATCTATCGCTTCTCTGAAACCCTCCTCAACGCTGCCGAACTTCTTCTCCAGACAGGCGGAAGCGCAGGTGAGGCTGCTGCATTGGTTTCCAAGGTGCGTCAGCGTGCCGGTCTCGATGCCGTTGCTTCGGTTTCTATCGCAGACATCATCGAAGAACGCCATCTCGAATTTGTAGGTGAAGGCAAACGCTACTTCGACCTCGTGCGCTCGGGTTTTGCTCCCACAGTGCTCGTTCCCGACCAATATGGCTACCGCACAAATTCATGGACTGAGAACAAGAAACACATCCCGTTGGCACAATCAGAATTGGATGCCGACCCGTCTTTGAAGCCCAACAATTATTAATCCATCACCATTAAATCCGAACAATTATGAATAATATATTTAAGACAGTTTCGGCATTCCTCTTCGCAGGCGCGCTCTTGACATCTTGCTCGCCCGATGAGTTTAAGGGAGCCGACCAGAATGGTATCCCGTCGCTCGAGGGCATGGATTTCGACCTCACAATCGACGCTTCTACCAACCAAATGACCGCCGCGGTGACCAACCTCCCCAAGGGCGCTTATCCCATCTGGTATCTCGACACCGATGGCGATGGCGACTACGACGGAGCCGACAACACCGACCAGTATTCAACACTCCAGTCTATCTCCAAAGTGTTTGCCAAGAAAGGCACCTACAACATTATGCTCAAAATAGGCAACCGCAACGGTTTCTCGACCGGTGGTATTGAGAAATCTTTCACTATCGAGAACGATATGCTCGATGAGAAGACTCTCAAGCAACTTTGCGACAAGCAATGGCGCATCGACTACAGCAAGCCAGCCCACATGGGTTGCGGCGAGCCCGGAACCGATGGCACAGGATGGTGGAGTGCCGCTCCCAACGACAAAGCCGACTGGGGCGTGTATGACGACCGCATCTCCTTCACTATGGATGGCGCTTACACCTACAATCCCGGCGAGGGCGGCACAGTGTATGTCAACACCGGATGTTCAATCTTCTCTGAATTCAACACCAACGATGGAAACGACTTCATGGCCACTGTAGCAGAGCAAACCACACGCTATGAAATCGTGATGGAAGGCAGCGACCGCTACCTCGTGCTCAGCGCAAACACCCTCTTCCCCTACATCTCTGCCGATGGTCAGTATGCCAACCCGCGTTTCCGCATCGAAGACCTCACCAGCAAGCAGATGGTGCTCGTATATGAAGGCGACGGCATCAACTGGCACTTCATCCTCACAAGCACCGATGATGTGCCGGTTGAAGAACCTTCGTTCAAAGGCTACAAATATGACAGCCCATGCAACAAGTGGCTCAGCACTTCATTCACAATGTCTTATTTCTATGCCCATGGCGACGGTTGGGAATCTTATCCCGACGGAAGTATCGGCTTCACCGACAATGGCAACGGAAAATACAATGTTTCTCTCCCATACGAGAGCAATATGCAATGGCAAGCTCAAGTGGTGTTCCACACCGACATGGTTACCAATGCGGTTACCAACTATGACTTCTCGGTTAAATTCACTTCCAACTCTGATGCCAAAGGCGTTACAGTGAAACTCACATCAGAGGCAAGCGACGATGTTTATTACTTCGCCGACCGCATCGACCTCAAAGCCGACGAAACCTACATCTTCTATTACGACAACATGCAGGGTCTCGACATCGACGCTGTGAAGTTTGTACTCGACTTTGGCGGCGTTCCTGCCGGAACCGAGGTTGAGGTTGCCGAAATCGTGCTCAAAGAGCATGATTGCGACGATGGCGCAGGTCATCCGAGCGACGAGCCGGCAGACAACACTCCGTATGCCTACGACACCGAGGACAACTTGTGGAAAGCCGTTGACGCTACCGAATGTGAAATGTCCTTCTTCTATGCCCACGGCGATGGTTGGGAATCATATCCCGAAGCACCCGGCTTTGTTCACAATGGCAATGCCTACACAATCACCCTCCCCGGTGAAACCAACATGCAGTGGCAGGCTCAGGTGGCATTCCTCACTAACCTCAGTTGCGGTGAAGCCGAAGTGTATGATTTCGGTTGCATTATGACCCCCAACACCGACCTCAAGAACGTAACTGTGAAACTCGTTATGAATGGCGATGACAACACATACTTCTTTGCCAACAGTGTAAACCTCGAAGCCGACACCGAAAATGTGATTAAATTCCCGGCTCAAGTGGCTCCCGCCGCAATGCCTCGCATCTCGTTGTTCTTCGACTTTGGCGGCAACCCTGCCGACACCGAAATTGTTGTGAAAGACATCGTGTTCAAGAAAACCGTTCAATAATCACAGCAAATGAACAAAACAGTGTTTGTAAGTTTTATTGCCGGGTTGATGGCGCTCACCGCTTGCGGTGGCGACGATGAACCTAACAATGGTGGCAACACCGGCAATGCCTCTATAACCGTCGGCACCACTTCGGTGGTGCTCGATGGAGAGGGGGGCAGCGCCAAAGTTGATATCACCACCACTCATGAATGGGGCGCACAGCCATCCGATTCATGGATTAAGGTGTCGCCCAATGCTTCAACTTCGCTCAAGACCACTATCACTATCAGTGCCGACGCCAACGTAACCGGTGCCGAACGCAGCGGTTCGGTGCTCATTTCGGCAGGTTCTGCTCGCCAGACAATTTCCGTTACACAGGCGGCAAGCGAGAAGGATAACCCATATTCTTGCCCTCTCGGCGATGACTATGTGATGGTGTTCCACGACGAATTTGACTCCGGCTCCTCGCTCGACCGCCGCTATTGGCGACACGAGGTGCAGAATGCCGGTTGGGTGAACAACGAGTTGCAAAACTATATCGATGAACACATCGACGGCAATGCTGTTACCGAACTTCGCAACGGATGCCTCAATATCAATTGTTTCAAGTATAAAGGCAAAATCTATTCGGGGCGTGTCTATGCCAACGATGCCACCGGCTACAAGTATGGCTATTTCGAGGCTTCTATCAAGTTGCCCAAAGGAAAAGGTACATGGCCTGCATTCTGGATGATGCCCTCAAACAATGATTTCGGTGCCAATCCGTGGCCTCATTGCGGCGAAATCGACATTATGGAAGAGGTGGGGTGTGTCCCCAACGAGGTGTCATGCACCATCCACTGCACCAAATACAATAATGGCGGCACGTCGATTGAGCATTGGAAGAAAAACATAGGCAATGCCGAATCCACATTCCACACCTATGGCGTGGAATGGACCAAAGATTATATCACTTTTTATCTCGACGGAGCACCCACGCTCACCTACACCAACGATGGCTTGGGTAAAAACCAATGGCCGTTTGACGTTCCTTTCTATCCCATCCTCAACCTCGCTTGGGGTGGCGCATGGGGCGGAATGTATGGTGTTGACGAGAGTGCGCTCCCATGCACCATGGAAATTGATTATCTTAGAATCTTTCAAAAGAAATAATGAAGAAATCGTTTAATTGCATATTGGGTTTTATTCTTAGCGGTTGCTTGGGTGTGATTCTTCTCACCCAAGTATCCGCATGTAATAACAACACATCCACCCAAGAACCAAAACCCGAGGATTTTGTGCGAATTGATGGGCAAAACCTCATAAAGCCCGATGGTGAGAAACTTTTCATCGTGGGCACCAACCTCGGCAACTGGCTCAACCCCGAAGGGTATATGTTTGGCTTCCAAAAGACCAATTCGGGACACTTTATCGATGAAATGATGCGCCAATTAGTTGGACCTGACTTCACCGACAAGTTTTGGAAATTGTTCAAAGACAACTATATAACCCGCAAGGATGTGGAATTTATCGCATCAACGGGAGCCAACACCATCCGCCTTCCGTTTCACTACCGCCTGTTCACTGACGAGGACTATATGGGACTCAAAGCGAGTCAGGACGGCTTTGAACGCATCGACAGTGTGGTGTCGTGGTGTCGCGACAACAACCTTTACCTAATTCTCGACATGCACGACGCACCCGGCGGACAGACCGGCGACAATATCGACGACAGTTACGGTTATCCCTGGTTGTTTGAGAGCGAAGAGAGCCAGGCTCTTTTCTGCGATATTTGGAAGAAAATCGCTCTCCATTACAAGAATGAAACTGTAATCCTCGGCTATGAACTCATCAACGAGCCAATAGCCCCTTATTTTGAAAACATGGATTCTCTCAACACATTGCTTGAGCCGCTCCACAAGCGCGCGGTGAAGGCAATTCGCGAGGTGGATGCCAATCACATCGTGCTCATCGGCGGTCCGCAATGGAATGGCAATTTCAAGCCGTTCAAAGATTCGACCTACGATGACAAAATCATGTACACATGCCACCGCTATGGCGGCGACGCCTCCAAAGAGGCAATCGGCAACTTCATCCAATTCAGAGACAGTGTCAATCTGCCCATGTATATGGGTGAAATAGGGCACAACACCGATGAGTGGCAGGCTCAATTCTGCCAAGCAATGCGTGAAAGCAACATCGGCTACACCTTCTGGCCCTACAAAAAAATTGACAATTCTTGCTTCATGGGCATTTCGCGTCCCGAAAACTGGGACAAGATAGTGGAATTTGCCGAGGCTTCGCGCGAAACCTACAGCGACATCCGCAAGGCTCGTCCCTCTCAAGAGGTGGCTCGCAAGGCTCTGCTCGACTTCATAGAGAATTCAAAATGTGAAAACTGCACACCCCAAAAGGGTTATATAGAATCATTAGGACTTAATTTGAAATAAAATCTATTATGAAAAATATACTATTTTTGCTTGGACTCTTAGTGTGTGGATGTTTTGTCGCCATGGCAGACACCCCGGTGTATCTCGATGAGACAAAACCTGTAGAAGAGAGAATCGAAGATGCGCTCAACCGCATGACTCTCGATGAAAAAATCGCCGTAATACATGCACAGAGTAAATTTTCGGCAGCCGGCGTGCCGCGTCTCGGATTCCCAGACTTGTGGACCGATGACGGACCACATGGAGTTCGCCCCGATGTGTTGTGGGACGAATGGCGCCAGGCGGGACAGACCAACGACTCTTGTGTCGCTTTTCCCGCGCTCACTTGTCTCGCCGCTTCTTTCGACCCTTCGCTTGCCCGCATCTATGGCGAGAGCCTTGGCGAGGAAGCACTCTACCGCGACAAAGACATGATTCTCGGTCCCGGTGTGAACATTTTCCGCACACCGCTCAACGGCCGTAACTTTGAATATATGGGCGAAGACCCATATCTCGCCTCCCGCATGGTGGTGCCTTACATCCAAGGCTTGCAATCCAAGGGCGTTTCGGCTTGTGTGAAGCACTATTGCCTCAACAACGATGAGGAATACCGCCACCAGGTGAATGTTATCGTGAGCGACCGTGCTTTGCGCGAAATCTACCTCCCTGCATTTGAAGCCGCCGTTAAAGAGGGCGGAACTTGGGGATTGATGGGCGCTTACAATCTCTATAAGAATGAGCACAACTGCCACAACGAAATCCTCCTCAACAATATTCTCAAAGGCGAGTGGGGATATGATGGGGTAGTGGTGAGCGACTGGGGTGGCGCACACGACACCGACCAGGCTGTTAAAAACGGTCTCGACCTTGAATTCGGCACTTGGACCGATGGTCTGACCATGGGCAAAACCAATGCCTACCGTTCCTATTTCCTTGCCGATGTGTATAAGAAGGCTATCCTTGATGGCACATACACCACTCGTGAACTCGATGAGAAGGTGCGCCGCGTGTTGCGTCTCCATTTCCGCACTACCATGAACCGCAACAAGGGTGTGGGATTTATGTGCAACGAGGCACACTATGCCACTGCGCGCAAAGTTGCCGTGGGTGGTATTGTCCTCCTCAAGAACGACAACAACCTGCTCCCGATGGATGTAAAGGCCTCCAAAAAGATTCTTGTAGTGGGCGAGAACGCTGTGAAAATGATGACAGTGGGCGGTGGCTCATCGTCGCTCAAAGTGCAGCGCGAGGTTTCGCCTCTTGATGGAATACGCAATCTTGTGGCTTCTATCAACCCAACAGCCATCGTTGAATATCAGCGCGGATATGTGGGCGATGTAACCGGCGAATTAGATGGTGTATCTACCGGACAAAATCTCAATGAGTCGCGCTCGCCCGAGCAGTTGATTGCCGATGCCGTCGCTGCCGCAGCCGATGCCGACTATGTAATCTTCTTCGGCGGTCTCAACAAGGCTCCTTATCAAGACTGTGAAGGCAACGACCGCAAGACCTACGACCTCCCTTACGACCAAGATAAAGTGATATCGGCTCTTGCCAAGGCGAATAGCCGCCTCGTTGTCGTGGGCATTTCGGGCAACTCGTTTGCCATGCCATGGAAAGGCGAGGTCAATGCCATTGTGCAAGGCTGGTTCCTCGGTTCCGAGGCGGGAAATGCGCTTGCCGATGTGCTCACCGGAGTGGCAAATCCTTCGGGTAAACTTCCGTTCACTTGGACCAAAACTCTCAACGATGTGGGTGCTCATGCTCTCAACACCTATCCCGGAACATGGCGCGAAGGGAAAGATATCATCGATGAGGAGTATGCCGAAGGGGTGTTTGTGGGATACCGCTGGACCGACAAGAAGAAAATCACCCCCGAATTTGCTTTCGGACACGGGTTGAGTTACACTACATTTGAACTCTCATCTCTTCGCGCTTCGGGCGACCTCTCAGGCGAGAATGGCACTATGACTTTCACCGTCAATGTGAAGAACACCGGCAGCCGCGAGGGAGCCGAAGTGGTGCAACTCTATGTTCACGACGACAAAGCCTCGGTTGAGCGTCCCTACAAGGAACTTAAAGGCTTTGCCAAGGTGAGTCTCAAGCCCGGAGAAAGCAAGGATGTCGAAATCTCCATCGACCGCCGTGCACTCAGTTTCTGGGACGAGACTACAAACGGTTGGAAAGTAGAGCCGGGCAAATTCACAATTCTTGTGGGTAATGCTTCCGACAATCTCACTCTTAAAACCAACATTAAAATTGTCAAATAATGAAGAAAAGTGCGTTTTTGTTCATCCTTCTTTCATTCTTTGCAGCCAAGGCGCAAGATAATGAGATGGACTCATTCATCGACGACCTCATGTCGAAGATGACACTACAAGAAAAGATAGGTCAACTCAATCTTCTTCCCGGTGGCGACATCACCACCGGGGCGGAGATGGAGAGCCCGATATTCGACCTTGCCGCTAAGGGGCAGCTCGGCGCCATCCTCAACATCAAGGGGCAGGAGAAAATACGCCTTCTCCAGGAGACAGCCGTGAAGAAAAGCCGTCTCGGTATTCCGGTGCTTGTGGGGCAGGATGTGATACACGGCAATGTAACCGTGTTTCCCATTCCGCTTGCCCAAGCCTGCTCGTGGAACCTCGAGGCTATCGAAAACGGTGCCCGCATTGCAGCCCGCGAAGCCACTGCGCAAGGCATAGCATGGACCTACAGCCCTATGGTTGACATCGCCCTCGACCCGCGCTGGGGACGTGTTGCCGAAGGCGCCGGTGAAGACCCGTATTACACAGGTCTTGTGGGACAGGCAATGATTCGCGGCTATCAAGGCAACTATGGCAAGGAAAACATGATGGCATGTGTGAAGCACTTTGCCCTCTATGGTGCCGCCGAAGCCGGTCGCGACTACAACACTGTGGATATGAGCCGCCTGCGCATGTTCAACCAATATCTTCCTCCATATCGCGCTGCCCTCGAAGCCAATCCCGGCTCGTTCATGTCGTCGTTCAACGTGGTTGACGGAATCCCTGCCACACTCAACGGTTGGCTGCTCAACGAAGTGCTCCGCAACAAGTGGAAATTCGATGGATTTGTCGTAACCGACTACGCCTCTATCAACGAGGCGGTAGTGCATGGTGTCGGCGACCAGAAAACTTGTGTCGTGAAAGCGATAAAAGCAGGCACCGACATGGATATGTGTGCATTTGCCTATATTGCTCATCTCGAGAAATGTGCCGAGGAGGGAAGCGTGTCGGTGAAAGATATCGACACTGCCTGTCGCCGCGTGCTTGAGGCAAAATACAAACTCGGACTCTTTGCCGACCCGTATCGCTTCTGCGATGCCAAGCGCCTCAAGACCGACCTATACACCACCGAGCATCGTGCTGCAGCCCGCGACATGGCTGCACAATCGTTTGTGCTTCTCAAAAATGCCGACAACCTGCTTCCGCTCAAGAAGCAAGGCACGATAGCCTTAATAGGTCCGCTTGCCGACACTCGCAACAACCTCCCCGGGTGCTGGTCAACCGGTGATGAAGTGTCGAGATACACCACTCTCAAAGAGGCGATGATTAACGCCGTCGGCAAAAAAGCACGCGTGCTTTATGCTCAAGGCTGCAACATCTATGGCGACGAAAAGACACAAAACGGTGCCACTTTCAACCGCCCCATACCGCGCGTTGACGACAAGGCTGCACTCGAGGAAGCCCTCAAAACCGCAGCCCAAGCCGATGTTGTGGTGTGCGCCCTCGGTGAAATGGCTGAGATGAGCGGCGAAAGTTCGTCGCGCACCGACCTCTCGCTCCCCGAAGTGCAGATGAACCTCCTCAAGGCGATAGTTGCCACAGGCAAGCCGGTAGTGCTCCTCAACTTCTCCGGTCGCCCCACAATCATGAAGTGGGAGAGCGAGAATGTGCCCGCCATCCTCAATGTGTGGTGGGGCGGCAGTGAACTCGGCGATGCCGTGTGCGACATTGTTTTCGGCGACAAAGCCCCGAGCGGACGACTTGTCACCACAATGCCTCGCGCTCTCGGACAAGTGCCCCTCTACTACAACCACTTGCGCACCGGTCGTCCTATCCCCGAAGGGCACACAGGCGGATTTATGAAATATCAGAGTAACTACCTCGATGAATCCAACGACCCGTTGTATCCTTTTGGCTACGGACTCACTTACACTACATTCAAATATTCCGACGCACTGCTCAACGGCAACAAAGTGTCGCTATCGGTTACTAACACCGGCAGTCGCGAAGCAACCGAGGTTGTCCAACTCTACATCAACGACCCCGTGGCTTCTGTGGCACGTCCCGTTAAAGAACTCAAGGCATTCCGCCGTATTGTCCTCAAACCGGGCGAAACAGCCAATGTGGAATTTGAAATCACCCGCTCGATGCTCACCTACTACAACGCCGAGGGCGATGAAGTGTTTGAACCCGGCGATTTCAATATCATGGTGGGTTGTAACAGCAGCGATGCCGCATTGCAAACCTTAAAATATACGATACAATAACTCATAGGTAATCAAGCAGATTCTGATTTAGGTAAACAGGAAGGGGCACTCCGCGAGGAACGCCCCTTTTTGACGTCCTCCCCTCGCAATAAATTTTGCGCGTGAACTAATTTTTTTTTGCGGGATAGTGTTACAAAATCGCATTGTATGCGTTTACTTTGCAGAATGAGTAAAAATCATAGGCAAAAACATCGAAATGAAGGAAAAGGACACTCTCACATCGGCATTTGTGCGGCTGCGATATAGGTTGCACCGCATAGCCTCCGGTATCCTTGGCGACAGCGATGATGCCGATGATGCTCTGCAAGACGCCTTCTGCCGCCTGTGGGCACACAGAGAGCGCATCAAAACGGCAGGTGAGGCTGAGGCGATGAGCGTAACCACCGTTCACAATGTGTGTATCGACTTCGTGAGGCGCAACAGTCGCTCCCCGATGGTGGGCATCGATGAAAGCCGCGACACTATCGATGATAATGCCGATGATGCGTTGCAGCGCGAACACATCCTCGACGATGTTCAGCGGATAATAGCTCAAAATCTGTCGCCGCAGCAGCGCAGAGTGCTCGATCTGCGCGAGGTGCAGGGATTGAGTTTTGAAGCTATTGCAGAAATGCTCTCGATGCAACCGGCAGCAGTGAGAATGACTCTTAGCCGCGCACGCAAAACAATTAGAGAAATATATTTAAACACTTCAGATAATGAATAACCGCAACTCTATCAACGATAATCTCGACTCGCTCATTGAGCGATATTTCGAGGGTGAGACCTCGCTTGAGGAGGAAAAACTGCTCAAGGCGATGGTGGCGAGAAGCGACGATAGCAGATATGACGCAGTGAGAGCCGTGCTCGGCTATGGTGTGGCGACTCGCAAGCGCACCGCGTTGCGGCGCCGGCGACTCGGGATGGTGTCGGCTGCTGCCGTGGCATCTATCGCCGTGGTGTCGATTGCGTGGCTCAACCTTTCCACAAAAAACGGCACAGGCAACAGCGAATGTTATGCCGTGGTGGAGGGGAGATACACCAGCGACCAATCGGAGGTGCTCTCAATCATGCAAAGCGACATCGGCGATATCCGTTCCGCTCAAGAGGATGCCGGCAACTACATTGCGGAACATCTCAAGGATATTCACATTTCGGCAAATGAATAAAATACACTTCATCATGAGAAAATATATTTTACTATTGGTTTTATCCCTTTCGTTGACAGCCATGGCGCAGAGCGGACTCAAAGTGTCCAAACTATTTGACGGAAAGTATGCCAAGCAATCCGATGCCGTTGTGGCATACATCACCGGTGAGGCATTGGGAGGATATGATCTCACCCTGTATCGCAGCATATCGCTCACTTGCGATGCTACCGACGCTGCCGAGATAGAAAAATGGGTTGTATCCGACGGCGCCAAAGCCATCGACAAAGAGACCGTGCTGCGCGGAGGCTCTTTGCGCTACGGGTTCTTTGTCCTCCAGCCCCGGAGTGTCAACCGCTATCTCTTCTTTGTGGGCAAAGAAGCCGATAAAGGGAGCGGAAAGAGAAAAATAACAGTGGTGTATATCGAAGGAGAAGCATCACAAGAACAAATCAAAAAGTTAATCAAATAAATAACAACATAGGACAATGAAACATTTAATATCTGCATTGTGCAGCGTGATTATCGCAGTGTTGCCGGCAATAGCTCAAGTCAGCGATACGGTAGTGGTGATAAAGAAACCTCATCGCATTGTGATTACCGAGCGCGGCGATTCGGGGATGTGTCTCGAAGTGGCGGGTGCCGGAAACAACAAGGATTTTCACTATCGCTATTCAACCGAATATGATAACACGATGCCCGACTCTATCGACGACGATTTTAATATCCCTTTTTTCTCCACCATATCCGCTAAGAAACACTCCAAAATATCGGTAGATTGGTTTACCTCGCTTGGAATGCACTACGGATTTGTGAATATGAGCGGTGCCGGCGACATCTCCGACATGGCAAGTTCTGCCGAAATCGGCGTGCTTAATCCGATATCCATGGCTGTGGTGTTCCCACACCGATGGCGTATCACCACCGGACTTGGGTTTGGATGGAAAGGCTATCGGCTCAATTCCTCCTCGCAATTTGTTATCGATGACGCCGGACTTATGACACTCGCCCCTTATGATAAGAACTCCTACGACCGACTTTCGCGCCTCAAGATTTTCTATCTCGACATCCCTATTATGGTAAAGAAAACCATGGGCGACTTCTCGGTGTGTGCCGGTGGGGTGGTTAATTTCAATGTGTATGGCAGTGTGCTCACCCGCTATCGCATCGATAATGCCCTTTACAAGACCTGTTCCCAAGGCATAAACCAGCAAAAAGTAACCATCGACTTCATGGCTGTGGTGCAGTTATACGATATTGGCATCTATCTCAAATATTCCCCCTGCAATGTGCTCAAGAAAGGGAATCTGCCGGAATTTCGCTCAATGTCGATAGGTTTCGGTATAGGCTTTTAATCAACATTTCTTCAATTCTACATTATAAATCAAAACAATGAAACTTTTATCAATCGTCATATCACTGCTCATCGCCGCCATTCTGCCCGTGTGTGCCTCGGCTGCCGAAAACGCTTCTTGCGACTCGATTTCCACCGACACGGTAGTTGTTATCGAAAACGCTCACCAGCTTTCGCTTACAGAACACTCGGGTGGTGTAACAATCACCATAACCGGCAAAGATGGCAACCCAAACTACACCTACACCTATCATTCGCGTTTCACCCCCGATGCCACAGTGAAAACTCATCAGCAGAGCAGCGAATGGGGGCTATCCTTCCCGCTTGCAATTCACTCATCCCCAAAGAGTAAAAACGAAATAATCGTGGGCGGATTAGCGTTTGGCTGGATGAAAGTGGCAGGGCAACCTTCCAATATGGTTGTGGCAGGCACCAAATCGTGGGAGATAATGCTCCTCAACTC
Organism: Bacteroidales bacterium; assembly: GCA_004557195.1. Classification (GTDB taxonomy): domain Bacteria; phylum Bacteroidota; class Bacteroidia; order Bacteroidales; family Muribaculaceae; genus W0P31-042. The sequence goes on from SFER01000028.1 coordinate 14,995, forward strand.
ATTGGCCTACCAGCGCCGCTTCTCCGATAGAGATTTCCTGAGTGTGGGCATCGGAATCGACTGGCGCAACTACCGCCTCGATGACAACCTGCGATACACTCAAGCCGACGACGGCACAATGAGCGTGGAACCCTATAGCGAGAATGTGTGGGAGCAATCTTCACGCATAAAGACATTCTCATGGCTCGTCCCGGTAATCTACAAGCACCGTTTTGGCAAGAATTTCAAAACGTGGCTTGGAGCAATCCTCTGCCTCAACTCCTATGCAAGCGTAAAAACGAAATATCGCATCGAGGAGCGTCAAATCAAGGAGTTTAGCGACGATATCAGCCACTCTGTGGTAACCTGCGACTTCATCGCCGGAATCTCCTGCTCCGGCATAGGATTCTATGCTAAATATTCCCCCTGCAATGTGCTCAAGACCCGTGCCCACCTCGACTTTACCCCTATTTCGGGCGGCATAATCCTGGGCTTTTAATCCAATGTGGGCGTCGTCCCCTCGCTCGATTGGACCCCTGCCGGGAAATCTGTTGCAAAGTAAAACAATAAAAGGTGGCGTTTAGTGCAGATTGCGCCGAAATCGGCGATTTATTCAAAATTAACGCATTTTCCGGTGCTATTTTTGTGCAAAACGGTGTTTTTCCGGTGTTTCGGAGGCTTACCAATGAAAAATCGCCCTTTGCCTGTCGATTTTTCACAAAAATGCGTTACCTTTGCA
>SFER01000029.1 GCA_004557195.1 Bacteroidales bacterium
GGCTACCAATTACGCCACATGCGCTTAGTGGGTGCAAAGTTACACTTTTATTTTTAAACTACCAAGTGCTGCGCCATTTTTCAACCAAAAAAATTGTGCGTTCCATAACTTTGGCGAAGTGGCAATGGAAAACAAAATGTAGCGTTGTTTTGCATTTGCAAACGAAATTTCGCAAAACTTTGCTTTTCATTTTGAATTTCTATCGGTTTGCACTATCTTTGCAGAATAATAATAGCATCGGCTCGAAATGCTTGCTGTTTCAGTCGGTGTTTGTAACTATATTTTTCTCTCGCTGTATGAAACATTTTCTTATTACAATAGCGTGTCTTCTGCTTCTTGCTGGATGCAAAAACATCGACAATGATTCTCGTACTATCGCCGTGTCGATTCTGCCTCAGAAATATTTCCTTGAGCAAATTGTGGGCGACAAATTCAATGTGTTGTGTCTTCTCTCTCCGGGGGCGAACCCCGAGGCTTACGAGCCGGATATGGCGCACCTGATGAATCTCGAAAGTAGCGAGGCTTTTTTCAAAATCGGCAATATTGGTTTTGAACTCGCTATCTCCGACAGGATTAAGAATAATAATCCCGACCTCAAAATCTATGATAATTCTAAAGGTGTGGCCTTGATTCACGGTTCGCACTCGGCAAGCGAAGGGCACAACCATGATATCGACCCTCACATCTGGACTTCGGTGGGCAATGCCCGCATAATTGCAAAAAATATGCTCGACGCAGTGGAAGAACTCGACCCGGATAACAGCAAAACCTATGAAAAGAATTTTGCGCGCTTGAGTGAGAGGCTCGACACTATCGACGCGAGGTTGTCGAAACTCCTTGCTCCGAAAAAGGGCACTGCATTCCTGGTGTGGCATCCTTCGCTCACATATTTTGCCCACGACTACGATTTGGTGCAGATAAGCCTTGAATATGATGGAAAAGAGGCATCGCCGGCACATATCAAGCATTGCATCGACGAGGCTCTCGAGCATCATGCGCGTGTGTTTTTCTATCAGCAGGAATTTGATTCCCGCCAGGTTGAGGCGCTTAACGAGCAAATAAAGGCGAAGATTGTTCCCACCAACCTCCTTGGCTATAATTGGGAAGACGAAATGTATAATATTGCCAATGCAATCGCAGCCGAATAATATAATTATCTCGTTGCGGGATGTCTCGATGCAGTTCGACCGCCGATACGCTCTCCGCGATATCAACCTTGACATCGCAAAGCACGATTTTCTTGCAATCACCGGTCCGAACGGCGGCGGCAAGACCACTCTGCTCAAAATCATCCTCAAACTGCTCTCGCCAACTTCCGGATCGGTAACCTATTACGATGAGTGGGGGCACACTACCTCCACGCTGAAGATAGGCTATCTGCCGCAGAAAAATATGATTGACTCGCGGTTTCCGGTAACGGTCGAAGATGTAATCGCGTCGGGGTTGCTTGCGCAAAAGGGACTTTTCTCGCGCCGCAGTGCTGCCGACCGCAGTGCTATCTCGGAAATGATGGAGCAGGTGGGTGTGAGCCGATATTCTCAACAGCCAATCGGCACCCTCTCGGGCGGACAACTGCAACGCACACTCCTGGGGCGCGCCCTTATCTCCCGACCCGAAGTGGTTGTGCTCGACGAACCGTTATCCTATGTAGATAAGGAGTTTGAGCATCAAATCTACCACATTATCGCCGACATCGCGCCTGCCACGACAATCATTTTGGTGTCTCACGAGATGACCGAAATAGCGCCAATGGCGACACGCCATATCATTGTGGATGAGACATTGCGCCTCTGCCACAGCGACCACCACTTTGCAGCGCCACGTTGCGACGACTAAGCCGCGGATTGCTTCTTGCGGTCGTGCCTGCGTGTGATGAATGCAAACAGGAGCAGTGCCAACGCCGCAATCATTCCAATTCCCGCAAAATAAAACCAGATGTAGTGGGCGTTAACGCTCGCAGCCTCCCAAGCCGCGCGGCTCTCGAACAGAGCCGGGTCGGGGCAGTATTTCGAGAGCAACACACCCGAAATGCCAAACCCGAGAATCGAAGAGAGGAACGAGTCGAGGTGGCTGAATCCGAGATACAACCCTTCCTCCCCTTTAGGCGCCTGCAGCGAGAAATACTCCAAATAGCGAGGCGAAATAAAGCATTCGGCAATGGCCTGAAACACAATGCCAATAATCATCATCAGCGTGATATTCGACATTTCCGACACGATGTCGCTCCCCAGCATGTTGCCACACGCCATGAGTAGCGCCGAGAGCGGAATGAGAAACATTCCCACGATGATAGAGGTGATGGCCGAGAATTTAGCCATAAAGCGGGTTATTAATCCCACGAAGCACACCACCACAAACGGGTTGACATTGGCAATCCACCCCGGGCGAGCACCTTCGCCTGCCATGCGAATCACATATTTCGGCATCGTGGCATAGAGTTGCTGCTGCACAATCCAAAAACCGGTTACAATTATAATGAGAGCCAGCAAACGCCCGTTGGTGAGCACTCGCACAAATCCGGCGCCAACCTCGCGCATACTTTTTCCCTCGCCGGCAGTGTGGGCGGAGTGGTAAAGGAGTATAACCGCAACAAGTGCGATAATGGTCATAGTGGCGGAGAAATAGTTGATAGCGATGTAGGCATAATCACCTATAGAATGGCGGAGCGGGTCGATGACGGTTTTTCCCACAAATGCACCGAAATTCACCATCATATAGAAAATCGAGTAGCCCTTGGCACGCGTCTCGGTGGTGGTCTCTTTGGCAACCGAAGCCGAGATTGTGGATTTGATAAACGAGCCGCCTATCATTATCACAATCATCACCGGAACGATAATCCAGCGGAGTTGCGACTGCGGAAGTCCGTTGAACACGGTAACATCGCCATATTCGACAAGTCCGGTGCTCTCCAGGAAGGTGGGAAGCAGAGCCAGACCCAAGTAGCCAATCGAGAGGAGCGAAAAAGCGATGATTAGCGAGCTGCGGAAGCCGATTTTGTCGGCATACGCCCCGGTGAAGAGCGGCAGCAGGTATAATCCGCCCGAGAAAAGCCCCGAAATAAGGCTCGCCTCGATATCCGAGAAGCCCAAAGTGTTTGACAGATACAGGGTTATCACGATAAACACAGCATAATATGCCATGCGTTCAAAAAGCTCAACTGTATTGCTCACCCAAAAGGCACGGCTGTACCCTTTGGCAAAATTTGTAGGTACCGACATTGTAGATTTGTTTATTTGGCGACAAAATTAAAGTAAAAATGGCGATTTTACAAACATTTATAATAATTATAGACATATAATCGTATGTATTGTCGCAAGATTTTGTAACTTTGTCGCAGATTAGAACATCAATCTATTAAAGAGAATGACACGACTAACTACAACTATTGCGACAATAGCGCTTGGAATTGGCAGCGTGATGGCATCGTCGAGCGACTCGCTTGCCACAAAACCTGCCGATCGTCTAATCCTAAACCACCTCGATGTGGGTCTCACCCTCGGCACCACCGGTATCGGCGTGGAGTTGGCATTGCCTGTAACACAATATCTTAAAGTGAGGACAGGCGCGGCATTCATGCCCCGATTCAGTGTGCCCCTCCACTTCGACATGATGACCTATGGAGGCGAGAACATGACCGAAACCAGTTTCGACAAAGCGCAGGACTTGCTCAAAAGCCTCACCGGATATGATGTTGACCAGAATGTAACCATCGACGGCAAGCCCACAATGTACACATTCAAATTTCTCGTCGATGTGTATCCTTTCCGCAACAACAAGCATTGGCACTTTACAGCCGGCTTCTATCTTGGCAACAAGAAGATAGCCAAAGCGGTAAACGCAATCGAGGAATCGACCACCATGGTGTCGGTGGGAATGTACAACAGCCTCTACGACTATTTCACATCAGGACGCTTTATCGATGAACCGCTATACGGCGACTACTATATCGACCCCGATGTGGGCGACCAAATGGCTGCGAAATTCTCCAACTATGGGCGCATGGGTGTGCACATGGGTAATTTCAAAGACGGCACGCCATTCTACATGGAGCCGGGACGCGACGGCACAATGCGCGCCGAGGCGGTTGTAAACACATTCCGCCCATATCTCGGCTTCGGCTACGGAGGCTTCCTCGACAAGCAGAAAAAGTTTGCGGTGGCACTTGAATGTGGCGCAATGTTTTGGGGCGGGAATCCCAAAATCATCACCTACAACGGTGTGAAAGAGAACAAAGACGACCCCGACTATGCCGTTGACCTCACCCGCGATGTAACCGGAATCAAAGGCAAGGTGGGCGACTATGTCTCATTCGCCAAAGCCCTGAAAGTGTTGCCGGTGCTCAACTTCCGCATCACCTACAACATCTTCTAATTCCTCCCGGTAATACACTAATAAAGGCGCTGTCCATTTTGTGGACAGTGCTTTTTTATGTGCAAAGATAATGCTGTGGGGTGGGGCGGGCGTGTGTTTTGGGCGGAAAATCGCGTTTTAACCGAATTTAACCCGCTTTCCGGTGTTATCTTTGCAACGCAATCGGCAGATAGCGCAAAAAGGGACCGCCCTGATTGGGCAGTCCCTGTATTACGGATATGTCGTTTGCTTATTTGATTAGGCATTTTCCGCTCATCTCGGCGGGTTGCGGAATATCCATGATGTGGAGCAATGTGGGAGCCACATCGGCGAGGATTCCGTTTTCCACCTTAGCGTCGGTGTTGGCGGTAACGTAAACACATGGCACTGGATTGAGCGAGTGGGCGGTGTTGGGTGTGCCGTCGGGGTTGATTGCGTAATCGGCGTTGCCGTGGTCGGCAATGATAATCACCTCATAGTCGTTGGCTTTGGCAGCCTCGACAGTGTCTTTCACGCAAGCATCCACTGCCTTAACTGCAGTTTCGATTGCCGAATACACACCGGTGTGTCCCACCATGTCGCCGTTGGCGTAGTTTACTACGATGAAGTCGTATTTCTGAGTGTTGATAGCCTCAACGAGTTTGTCTTTCACTTCAAATGCGCTCATTTCGGGCTTGAGGTCGTAGGTTGCCACCTTTGGAGAAGGCACGAGGATGCGGTCTTCGCCATCGAACGGAGCCTCGCGACCACCGTTGAAGAAGAAGGTTACGTGGGCATATTTCTCTGTCTCGGCAATGTGGAGTTGCTTCTTGCCAAGAGCCGAGAGATATTCGCCGAGGGTGTTTTGTACATTCTCCTTGTCGAAGAGGATGTGCACACCGGTGAACGAAGCATCGTAGGGGGTCATGCAATAGTATTGCAAGCCGGGGATTGTGGTCATTCCCTCCTCGGGCATATCTTTTTGAGTGAGCACCACGGTGATTTCTTTGGCGCGGTCGTTGCGGTAGTTGAAGAAGATAACCACATCGCCTTCTTTGATTGTGCCGTCAACAGTGCTGTTAACGATAGGCTTGATAAATTCGTCGGTAACTCCTTCGGCATACGATTCCTCGACTGCGGCAGCCATGTCGGCGGCAGGGCGACCTTCGCCTTTGATAAGTTGGTCATAAGCCACTTTTACACGCTCCCAGCGTTTGTCGCGGTCCATGGCATAGTAGCGACCGATAATCGAAGCTACAACACCTGTCGATTTTGCGCAATGAGCCTCTATATCCTCGATGAAGCCTTTACCGCTGCGGGGGTCGGTGTCGCGACCATCCATGAAGCAGTGGATAAACACCTTCTCAAGGTTGTATTCTTTTGCAATGTCGCAAAGGGCATAGAGGTGGTCGAGAGAACTGTGTACACCACCGGTGCTGGTGAGTCCCATGAAGTGGATTCCCTTGCCTGTGCTTTGCGCATAGGAGAACGCACTCACGATTTCGGGATTTTTGAGGATGCTCTTGTCGGCGATAGAGCGGTTGATTTTCACGAGGTCTTGGTAGAGCACGCGACCGGCGCCGATGTTGAGGTGTCCCACTTCCGAGTTACCCATCTGTCCGTCGGGCAATCCCACATTCTCACCACTCGCTTGGAGTTGCGAATTTGGATATGTTTTCAACAAATAGTCCCAGTAGGGGGTTGGAGTTTCAAAGATGACGTCGCTCTTGGTGTGGTTGCCAATGCCCCAGCCATCGAGAATCATCAATAATGCTTTTTTTCCCATTTTAAATACGTATTTAGTTTTTTATATTAGTTACAAGCAAAAAGTGCGCCAATGCGACACAATTTCGACTGCAAAGTTAGTAAAAAATCGCGTTTTTTTAATTACCTTTGGGCAAATTAATTACACAAATGAATAGTATAGCCAAAATATATGATTTCTTGGGGCGACTTGCCGAGAACAACAACCGCGACTGGTTTGCCGCCCACCGCGACGAATATGACGAGGTGAATGCCCTGTGGCTTGCCGATGTGCAACGGCTCATCGACCGCATGAGCCTGTGGGACAAGAGCCTCACCGGATTAAAAGCGCGCGACAGCGTGTATCGCATCTACCGCGACACTCGGTTCTCGCCCGACAAATCGCCATACAAGCGGCACTTCGGTGCGCTGATAGGGCAAGGTGGCAGAAAATGCGCCTTGTCGTGCTGCTATGTCCATATTCAGCCGGGCAACAGCGGGCTACATGGCGGCATCTGGTGCCCCGAGCGCGATGTGCTCGATGCTCTGCGACACGCCATCGATGACAATATCGAGGAGTTTCTCGAGATTCTCAACCGCAAGGAGTTTGCCCGCCGTTTCTCGCTCTTCGGCGACACGCTCAAGAAGATGCCGCGAGGATTTGCCGCCGATAATCCCAACGGAAAATACATAAAAATAAAGGAATATCTCCTCGAGGGGCAACGGAGCGACGACTGGTTTATCAATTGCGATGACTGGACCGAAAAGGCGGCTGCCGACTTCCGCTTGATGCAGGATTTCCACAACTTCATGAATTTTACCATCAAAAACGAAGTATAGAACAACGATTCGGAAAAACAGACCAATAAATCCGACAATTAGACCAAAAAATGTGTAATTATCGCTTATCTGTGCGATAAAATGTTAATTTCGGCTGTCTAAATTATGTTATCTAAAATTATTTTCATATTTTTGAAATCACAAAGAACAATTAAACTGTAAACCAAAGAAATTATGGCAAAATTTAAAGGCGCAGTGGTCGTAAATGAGAAGAATTGCAAGGGCTGTGAACTTTGTGTTAAGGCTTGCCCGTGTGATGTTCTCGCATTAGACGCCAATGAGGTGAACGACCGCGGATATCATTATGCATTGATGCGCAATCCCGAAGCCTGCATTGGGTGTGGAAGTTGCGCGATGGTGTGCCCCGACGCTTGCATCGAGGTTTATAAAGTGAAACTCGAAAACTGACATAATATATGGAAGAAGTGAGACTTATGAAGGGCAACGAAGCCCTTGCCCACGCCGCAATCAGATATGGTTGCGACGGATATTTCGGCTACCCCATCACCCCTCAGAGCGAAGTGATGGAGACTCTCATGGAGGAAATGCCTTGGGAAACCACAGGAATGGTGGTCCTCCAAGCCGAGAGCGAGGTGGCTGCCATTAATATGGTGTATGCCGGTGCCGCTTGCGGCAAAACTGTGTTCACATCGTCTTCAAGCCCGGGCGTGAGCCTGATGCAGGAAGGCGTTTCTTATATTGCTGCCGGCGAACTTCCCGCTCTTATTATTAATGTGATGCGTGGCGGTCCCGGTCTCGGAACTATCCAGCCTTCGCAAGCCGACTATTTCCAAGCGACTAAAGGCGGCGGTCATGGCGACTACCACCTCATCACTCTCGCACCCTCTTCGGTGCAGGAGATGTGCGACTTCGTGGGGCTCGGTTGGGACCTCGCTTTCAAATACCGCACTCCGGCAATCCTCCTCGCCGATGGTGTAGTGGGACAAATGATGGAGAAGGTCGTATTGCCACCTTTCCGTCCGCGTCTCACCGACGAAGAAATCAAGAAATTGCGTCCGTGGGCTGTTACAGGCAAGAGCGGTGGCAGAAAACGCAATGTTTTGACCACCCTCGAGCTCGACCCCGAAATCATGGAGAAGCACAACGAACGCTACCAAGCCACCTATCGCCTCATCGAAGAAAACGAGGTGAGATATGAGGCTTTCAACACCGACGATTGCGACTACCTGATGGTAGCTTTCGGCTCTATTGCCCGAATCTGCCACAAAACAGTGGAAATCGCAGCCGAACATGGCGTGAAAATCGGTATCATTCGCCCGATTACCCTTTGGCCGTTCCCCAAGAAAATCATTGCCGAAGTCGGCTCTCGCGTAAAAGGTGTGATGGTGGTGGAAATCAATGCCGGACAAATGATCGAAGATGTGCGCCTCGCCATCAACAACCCGTCGGTTCCAATTGTGCATTTCGGCCGTCTCGGTGGCATTGTCCCCACCCCCGATGAAATTCTCGATGCTTTCAACGCTTCTTTCCCCAACAAATAAAGAGTCATGGATATCAACGAAATAATCAAACCGGAAAACTGTGTTTACCACCGTCCGAAATTGTTAAATGATGTGCACATGCACTACTGCCCCGGTTGCAGCCATGGTGTCGTGCACAAACTCATTGCCGAGGTACTCGAGGAAATCGGACAGGAAGAAACGGCAATCGGCGTTGCCCCCGTGGGATGTGCCGTGTTTGCCTACAACTATATCGACATCGACTGGATTGAGGCTGCCCATGGTCGCGCTCCGGCAATAGCAACAGCCGTTAAACGACTCATGCCCGACAAATTGGTATTCACCTATCAAGGCGACGGCGACCTTGCCGCTATCGGCACCTGCGAGACTATCCATGCCGCCAACCGCGGCGAGAACATTGCCATCATCTTCATCAACAACGCGATATACGGTATGACCGGCGGACAGATGGCTCCCACAACCCTGCTGGGAATGAAAACAGCCACAACACCCTATGGTCGCCGTGCCGATCTCAACGGATACCCGCTCAAAATCGGAGACCTCGTGGCGCAACTCGATGGCACCTGCTACGTTACTCGCCAGAGTGTGCACACTCCCGCAGCCGTACGCAAAGCCAAAGCCGCCATCAAGAAAGCCTTCGAGAACAGCCTCGCAAAGAAGGGCACCTCGTTTGTCGAGATTGTGAGCACCTGCAACTCGGGATGGAAACTCACCCCCGCTCAAAGCAACGAATGGATGGTTCAAAACATGTTTGCCAAATATCCTATTGGCGACCTAAAAAACGTATAGAGTTATGAAAAGCGAAATAAAAATAGCAGGATTTGGCGGACAAGGTGTATTGTCGATGGGCAAGATTCTCGCCTATTCCGGATTGATGGAAAACAAGGAAATCACTTGGATGCCGGCATACGGTCCCGAGCAGCGCGGTGGTACGGCAAACGTAACCGTTATCCTCAGCGACGACCCCATCAGCTCTCCTATCCTCAACACCTACGACATGGTGGTTGCCCTCAACCAGCAGAGCCTCGACAAGTTTGAAAGCAAGGTGAAACCCGGCGGAATCCTCATCTACGACTCCTACGGAATCCACAAGCGCCCCACCCGCACCGACATCAAGGTGTATTGCATCAACGCGATGGAAGCCACTCTCGAGATTGGCAACAACAAGGCATTCAATATGATAGTGCTCGGCGCAATGCTTGCGCTCACCCCTATCGTTACAATCGACAGTGTGCTCAAAGCGCTTAAAAAGACCCTCCCGGAGCGCCACCACCACCTCATTCCTATGAACGAGGCGGCACTGCGCAAAGGCATGTCGCTAATCAAATAAGCAAATCATCTCAACTTCATAAAGGGCATGGCAATATCCGTGCCCTTTCTTTGTTAATATATATTAAATTATTTTTACCTTCCACACTTAATCCGCCAATTTATTTACCTTTGCAGCACAAATTTTAGAACGTCTTAAATTATGAACAAATTTTTTAAATTTTTTGTTGCATTATTTGTAATGTCAACACTTTGTTTTTCTTTTGTGAGTTGCGGAGATGACAATGATGAGCCAAAGACTGATGAGGAGAATTACACATTGTTATGCACAGCAATGATTCCTCACGGACTCCTTAAGGTGGGTACGGTAGATTTTTTTGCCCTCAACCCCGAAACAGGAAAAGAATCAGGATTCAATCTCCCCGATAATTATGGCAACGACTGGGAAAATTCGAGTTTCGCTGCCGCAAACGATTACTTAAAAAAGATTTCTTTTGGCAACGACCCTTCGAAATTCTTTATCCGCTACATCGTGGTTAAAGGAAAGTCGGGTCAGAAATACTCCATGACTGCAACTTTCAAACCTTTCGAAAAAGAGAAAATTGCTGCGATGGAAAATCAACAGGAATCAATCGAGTGTGGCACTATCATACTTTATCCGATTGCCCTGACGCCAAATGGCAGTTTCACTGCGTTTGACATGAGTTCCAGTTCATCGCACCAAACAATAACCATCGCATCTCTTGTTGAAAACTATGACCATTGGAAAGAACGCTGGTCTAAATCGACAAGCATCAGCGGAACGATAAAATAAAAATAAGTAAAATAAAACAATGAGGGGTTGCGTCTTGGCGCAGCCCTTTTTTCTTTATAAACCGGGTTAAATCGCGCGTTCCGGCTCGAAATGCGTGAAATCTTGTTCCGAAGGTGTTAATTTTGCATGTGAGTTGTTTCAAGGTGGCTTGGTGGAGTGGCGGAAAAGATGTAATTTTGTGGAAATTTTTGAAATTATGAAATCTAAAAGTTCTATCATAGGGCATATGGCATGTTTTGTGGCTTATGCAATATTCGGGGTGAATATCGTAACCACAAAAGACCTCACGGCGAGCCACTTGGTGTCTCCGTTGGCATTGTTCACCGTGCGGAGTGTGTGCGCGGGAGCACTGTTTTGGCTCATTTCGTTTTTTATGCCCGGAGAGAGGGTCGCAAAAGAGGACTATTTGAAGATTTTCGCGGCATCGATTCTCGGATTCTTCTTCACTCAGATAACCTTCCTCATGGCAATCTCGGAGATAACGCCGATGGATTGCTCGATTGTGAGCGCGTTGTCGCCAATCTACACCATGTTTATCGCGGCGGTTGCCATCAAGGAGCCGATAACGTGGCGTAAGGCAGGAGGTGTGGCGTTGAGTTTTGCCGGTGCTGTGTATTTGATAATCAACAGTGTGAGTTCGGGTGGGGCAGCATCCACTACATTGCGCGGAGTGGTTCTCATCGTGCTCAACAGCCTCTGTTTCTCGCTCTACCTCGGAATCTTCCGCCCCGTGATACAGCGCTATTCGGCGGTTACGTTTATGAAATGGATTTTCCTCTTTTCCACACTCTTGTCGCTCCCGGTTTCGGCGATGGAGTTTACACGGATAGATTATGCGGCATTCACCCCCACACTCGTGGGCGAACTCGCCTATCTGGTGGTTGGAGCAACATTTGTGAGTTATCTCCTCATTCCGATAGGGCAGCAGCGCATACGCCCCACGCTTGTGAGCATGTATAGCTATGTCCAGCCGATAGTGGCGATTGCCATTAGTATAATCATAGGGATGGACACCTTGAGTTGGCAGAAGGTGATTGCGGCAGCCACCGTGTTCGGAGGCGTAGTGATAGTGAGTTACAGCCGTTCGGCGAAGAACGGATAATTCTCCGGTGAATTTGTGTGTTGGAAGAAATGTTATTAACTTTGTAAATTAATCAACTATTTAGTATTAAGATATGGAACTACAAGAGATTATTGGCTATGCGGCATGTGTGTCGATGGTGCTCGGCTATTTGCCACAGGCGGTGAAAACAATAAGAACTCGCAAGACCGACGATATTGCGTTCGGCACATTTTTGTTGATGGCAGTGGGCGGCTTCTTGTTTGCCGTTCAAGGTTGGTTGATATCCAATATGCCGCTTTTTATCACCAATTTGTGTACCACGACCCTGAGCGCTATCGTGTTTGGCATAAAAATGTATAACGATTATATAAAGAAAAAATAAAACGCTATGAAAAAGGTGCTTTTGACATTGTTGATGTCGGTAGCCGCAATCGGTGGCTCGGCATCGACACCGCTGTGGCTCAGCGATGTGAAAATTTCGCCCGATGGGAGCGAAATAGTGTTCTGTTACAAGGGTGATATATATAAGGTGTCGGCGAGCGGTGGCTCGGCGGTGCAACTCACATCGCGCGACTCCTATGAGTGTGAGCCGGTGTGGTCGCCCGATGGGAAAAAGATTGCTTTTGCCAGCGACCGCTACGGCAATTTCGACCTCTTTGTAATGCCCTCGTCGGGTGGTGCGCCCAAACGCATCACTTTCGACTCTGCTTCCGAGACACCATCGACATTCAGCCCCGATGGAAAATTTGTCTATTTCAGTGCCACGATACAAGACCCTGCGGCAAGTGTGTCGTTCCCCACAACGCGCCAGCCCGAGTTGTACAAGGTGCCGGTGGATGGCGGACGCTCGGTGCAAGTGCTCGCAACTCCTGCAGAGAAGGTGGCATTCGACAAAACCGGCGATACATTCCTCTATCAAGACCAAAAAGGCTTTGAAAACGAGTGGCGCAAGCACCACACTTCGTCGATAACCCGCGATGTGTGGATGTACGACACCAAAACCGGCAAGCACACTAACCTTACATCTCACGCCGGCGAAGACCGCAACCCGGTGTATTCTCCCGACGGCAAAGATGTGTATTTCCTTAGCGAACGCAACGGCGGCAGCTTCAACGTGTATCGCATGGCTGTCTCGCAACCCGCAGAGGTGAAGGCTGTTACCAAATTTAAGACACATCCGGTGCGTTTCCTCTCTGTTGCCGGCAACGGGATGCTCTGCTATGCCTACGACGGCGAGATTTACACACAAAACGGAGTGTCGGCATCGCCGCGCAAGGTGAAAATCGACCTCGTGTGCGACGACGATAGTCGCTATATCGACAGAACCTACACCAGCGGCTTGAACGCGGCATCGGTGTCGCCCGACGGAAAGCAAGTGGCATTTATTGTGAGAGGCGAGGTGTTTGTTACTTCGGTGGAATATCCAACCACCAAGCGAATCACCGAAACTCCCGAGGCTGAAAAATCGGTTACTTGGGCAGACAATCGCACAATCGCCTACGCCAGCGAGCGCGGCGGCAAATGGGGACTTTACAAGGCGACTATCGCAAGAGAGGAAGACCTCAATTTCCCCAATGCCACAATCGTGAACGAGGAGGCGCTCATCCCCTCCGACAAGGTGGAGCGCGCTTATCCGCAATTCTCGCCCGATGGAAAAGAACTCGCCTTTATCGAAGACCGCAATCGCCTCATGGTGCTCAACCTCAAGACCAAGAAGGTGCGCCAAGTAACCGACGGCTCCTACTGGATGCGTCGCACAGGCGCGTTCGACTATAGTTGGTCGCCCGACGGCAAATGGTTTGCCCTCGAGGTTATCAACAACGGCCATGACCCATATTCCAATATCGCAATTGTGAGCGCCGATGGTGGCGAGGTGATTAATATCACCAACAACGGCTATTTCAACAGCACACCGCAGTGGGTGCTCGACGGCAATGCCGTGATGTTTATCACCGACCGCTACGGAATGCGCAGCCATGCTTCGTGGGGCTCGTTGAGCGATGTGATGCTCGTGTTTATGAATCAAGATGCCTACGATAAGTATAATTTGAGTAAGGAGGATTACGAATTGCGCAAAGAACTCGACGAAGAGCGCGAGAAAAAAGCTAAGAAAGAGAAGAAAGAGGATAAAAAAGACAACAAAAAGACCGACAAAAAGGAGGATAAGAAAGCCGACGACAAGAAAGAGGACTCGGTTAAGCCTATCGTGGTGGAACTCGCAGGCATCGAGGACCGTCTTGTGAGGGTTACTCCCAATTCGTCGGAAATTTCTCACGCTCTCATCACCAAAGATGGCAAGAGCCTTTACTATCTGTCGGAATTTGAAGATGGATATGACTTGTGGAAGATGGACTTGAGGAAAAAAGATACCAAGATTGTGCAAAAACTCGGTGCCGGACCCGGTTTGCTTGTCCAGGATTTAAAAGGTAAGAACATTTTCCTTTTCACAAGCCGAAGCATCAAGAAAATCGACTCTTCGAGCGACAAAGCCACATCGGTTACCTACAATGCCAAGATGCGTATCGACCTCGCTGCCGAGCGCGAATATATGTTCAACCACATTTGCCTCCAGGAGAAGGAGTGCTTCTACAACACAAATATGCATGGCGTGGATTGGGAGGCTATGTGCAAGGCTTATCGCAAATTCTTGCCACACATTAATAATAATTACGATTTCTCCAAGATGGTGAGCGAACTTCTCGGCGAACTTAACGTGTCGCACACCGGTTGCGGATACCGTGCTCCGGGTGGTGGCGACCGCACCCTCAACCTCGGTCTCATCTACGACCTCACTTACACAGGCAAGGGACTCAAGGTGGATGAAGTTGTTGAGAAGGGTCCGTTTGACTACGCCAAGAGCAAGGTGAAACCGGGTGTGATTGTCGAGAAAATCAATGGCGAGGAGATTGGCGACAAGGACGATGTGGCAAGCCACTTCACCAACCTCCAGAGTCGCAAGAACCTAGTGTCGCTCTACGACCCCGCAACCGGTGAGCGCTGGGACGAGGTGGTGGTGCCTATCAGCGCCGGTGCTATGCGCGAATTGCTCTACAAGCGATGGGTGAAACGCTGCGCCGCCGAGGTTGACCGCTTGTCGGGCGGACGCCTTGCATACGTGCACATTGAATCGATGGACGACGAGAGTTTCCGCACAATCTACGGCGACTTGCTCGGCAAATACTACAAGAAAGAGGGAGTGGTAATCGACACTCGTTGGAATGGCGGCGGTCGCCTCCACGAAGACATCGAGGTGCTCTTCAGCGGCAAGAAATATTTCACTCAGGTGGTGCGCGGCAAGGAGTCTTGCGACATGCCGAGCCGCAGGTGGAACAAACCGAGCATCATGGTGCAGTGTGAGGCTAACTACAGCAACGCCCATGGCACTCCGTGGGTGTATAAGCATTGCGGAATAGGCCGCCTCGTGGGTATGCCGGTGCCCGGCACTATGACCAGCGTGTCATGGGAAACACTCATCGACCCAACGCTCTATTTCGGCATCCCGGTGATTGGCTACCGTCTCCCCGACGGAAGTTATCTCGAAAACTCGCAACTCGAGCCCGATGTTAAGGTGGCTAATTCGCCCGAAACCATAGTCAAGGGTGAAGACACCCAGCTGCGCGTGGCGGTTGAGCAGCTCCTTCGCGAAATCGACGGTAAATAATACACCTATATAATATATAGTGCTGCCGATGTCATAGCCGATGTCGGCAGCACTTTTCCTCTCCGATATTACTTTGGGCTGAAATGTTATCTGCGGAAATAATCTGCGAAAATAATTCCGGCTATAATTTGTTGGGGTGGAAAAAAATAACTAATTTTGTGGTCACCATGCGGCAGTAATAATATACATATTAATACGAGTTAGTAATCCTGTAGTTCTCACATGCTACGAGGAGGTATTAAAAGGTGCGTTTCGACAATGCATCTATTGTAGTATATTAAGGCTTAATCCAAATGAATATTATAAATTTAGGAATTCTTGCTCACATTGATGCAGGAAAAACTTCCGTAACCGAGAATCTGCTGTTTGCCAGTGGAGCAA
>SFER01000030.1 GCA_004557195.1 Bacteroidales bacterium
GCTGTCGGTGGGCGCGGACGCTTCGCTGCGCGCGGCGCACTGTTTCAATAGGCTTTTGATTTCTTGTAGCTCGGATTCTTGGAGTTGTGCTTCACAGCACTCTTCCTTGAGGTACCAGCTCCACTTTGATTCTTGCCATTCTTCTTTCCATTCTTCGTTTTGGGCGGTGTGGAGGATGCCTCTCGGCTCTGCCGATTCGGCTTCCTCCGGCTTTTGCTCGGCAAATTGGATTTGGTGCTTTATGGGGGCGAAGGCTGCGGGGAGCCATTGTTGGGCTTCCTCGTAGTCGCTGAAGTAGTATTGAGCGCGCTCGGCGGCTGTTAGGCCCCATGTTTCGTTTCGGTACCAGTTTATTTGCTCCAATGTTAGTTTTTGGTCTCGCCAGAGGTGCCACTCGTAATCGTCCATCGAGAAGATGAAATCGGTGTAGGAGCCGTTGATGGGGAGGACGTTCGCGTTTGATTCGTGCCAGCAGTGGAACATGGGGGTGTAGGACACGCGGTTGTTTTTTGCGTGGTCCCACAACTCATAAAAATACTTCTTTTTGTTTTTGATTGAGCGGTTTCCGCTTTCTACTATGAACATTCCTCCGATCGTCGATGGGATTAGGCGACAGGCTACCTCGAGATGCGATGGCTCTTCTGCTCGCTTGTAATCGTCGGCGTAGCTGCATCGGCTGGCGTCGGTAATTAGAGCGTAGTGATATGGGATGCCGGTGTGATAGGAACGTTTGCTGTAGTGGGTGCGGATGTGGGTGTATTTCGTGAGTTTGCGGCAATAGATGAGCGTGGTTCCTGAATATTTTAGGGCTTTTTGGGGAAGATTTAGTTCTTCGGGGGTGTATTTGGCGATGTCTTTGATTTCTTGGCGCATTGCCTTGGCTTCCATGGTGTTTGGGCACATTATGAGGGAGTTTGCGCCGGGGGTGCGCCAGAATTCTAACCACCTTATATATAGCTTGAGGAGATCGGAAACCTCCTCTCCTACCGAGTGGAAGATTATGAAACGGCCGTAGTTGTTTTTTCTTGCGACTTCGAGTTGGGCGATGATGTTGCGCTGGAGGGTTGTGGGGCGGATGTTGATGGTGGAGAGCCAGTATTCGAAATCGTAATTCGGGCGGTGTTTTAGCGGGTGGGTTGGGTCGATGGGCATTTCCTTTGGGACATAGTGGGCGCCACCCGCATAGCTGATGCGGATGCGCTCGCCGGTGCAGCCTTCGCCGGTGATTGGGTTGTAGGCGTTGGCGCGGGCGGCGAGGGTTCGGCGGCGCTCGAGGTTTTCGTTGATTATGTCATGCGGGGTGAAATTCATTTGATTTTTTTATAGGGCCAATAGGCATTTATGTTTGCAAAGATATGGCGCGGAGATGTGGGGCGCGTGCAGATTGCGCGCGAATTGGTGATTTAACCTTATTTTAACGTGTATTTGGCGATTGTGGGTGCTTGGGGCGTACCTTCGGCACGCAATTTCTCTATCTTATGCTGATCCTGGCACAACTCCGTAAGTGCCAGGTTATGGGCAGGTTAGCCGCGCTGCGGCTACAGATTCTTGTGGTGTGGGCGCTGCATAAGCAGCGCGGTGGCGTGTAGGTGGCGGTGGAGCTGCATGAGCAGCGCGCTGGGGCTCGCTGACTCTCGCGCGGTGTGGTGTCGCACTGGCTGGCATCAGCTCCGCCGCTGGGTGGAGATTTCGGAGGGCTCGGAGCGGCTCGTGATGGGTGTGGTGTGGGGGATTTGGAGAAATGGGAGAGAATGATTATATTTGCGGATAATTTTGAATTCTAATTTTTTACGAACTAATGTCGAATCGTTATGGAAGGACAAATTATTCTTAAGGTGATATGCACGGAAGACCATTGGATTGCGTATGGACCCGGATATGAGGACGAGAATGTCAAGGAGGTGGTTGCCAAAGTGGGTCCTTTCCCTCAAAAGTACTTCCCTAATCTCGTTATCGAAGAAATAGATGATGATAGAATTGTGATTTCGGAAGGAACGGATGGATCGAAGAGGGTGCTTACTCGTCAAAGCAGCGTTAGTTTTCACTACGAGATTGAAGGCAGGGAGTGGAGCGATGGCTGTGTGTGCGATGGCTCTGACTATTACGCCCAAATTATTTGGGAATAACAGATTGACCAAAAGTTAAAATGAGGCATATCAATTGATATGCCTCATTTTTATGTGGGATATGGCGCAATGCGCTTTGTTATTTCAGCATTGAGAGAATGCGCTGAGCGACAAGTTCGGGGGTGAAGCCAAATTTCTCCTCAAGGACTTTGTAGGGGGCTGAGGCACCGAAGTGGTCGAGTCCGATAATCTTGTTGATGTCGCCTACGAGAGTGAGCAGAGTAGATGGGAGTCCGGCAGTGAGACCGATGATGTTGGCACCTTTCGGGAGCACGGAATCGCGATAGTCTTGCGGCTGGCTGAGGAACAAACCGATTGACGGCACAGAGACGATTCTCGCCTTCACGCCTTGAGCCTCAAGAATTTCGGCAGCTTGGCAGAGAGTTGAAACATCGGAGCCATTGCCCACGAGGACTACATTGTAATCGGGAGCATCAACAACGACATAGCCGCCACGCTGTGCCTGGAGAGCGTCGTTGTAGCGGTCGCCCGAAGCACTTGGGAGGTCTTTAATATCTTGGCGCGAGAGGATTAGCGCAGTGGGGGTATCGTGGTTTTCCATCGCCATCTTCCAAGCAACGGTGGTCTCGGCGCTGTCGGCGGGGCGAAGCACGAGGAGACTGTTGCGTCCGGCATGGTTTTTGAGCTCTTCAAGGAGGCGGATTTGAGCTTCCTGCTCAACCGGCTCATGAGTAGGACCATCCTCGCCCACGCGGAACGAGTCGTGAGTCCAGATGAATTTAACCGGCAACTGCATGAGAGCCGACATGCGCACAGCGGGTTTCATGTAGTCGGAGAAGACGAAGAAGGTGGCGCAAGCGGCTTGCAAACCGCCGTGGAGAGCAATACCGTTGATAATAGCGGTCATTGCGAGTTCAGCCACACCGGCATGAAGGAAAGCACCATTGAAATTGCCTTTTTCGAGAGCACCCACCTTCTTGAGGAAAGCGTCGGTTTTGTCGCTATTGGCAAGGTCGGCAGACGAAACAATCATATTTTTCATCACCTCACCGAGAACGCTGAGCACATTAGCCGAAGCTGCGCGAGTGGCGATATTCGGCTTGTGTGCGATAGCCTTATAGTCGATTGCCGGCAATTCGCCATTGATGAACGATTGGAGTTGAGCTGCCTTTTCGGGGTTTTCAGCCGCCCAGCGGTCGAATTCAGCCTTGCGAGCAGCAGCAACCGAAGCCAATTCCTCGGCGCGGCGAGCGTAGAGTTGCTTCACATCGTCGAAAATCACCCAAGGATTCTCGACATCGGC
This sequence comes from Bacteroidales bacterium, assembly GCA_004557195.1. Classification (GTDB taxonomy): domain Bacteria; phylum Bacteroidota; class Bacteroidia; order Bacteroidales; family Muribaculaceae; genus W0P31-042. Next base: position 3,391 of record SFER01000030.1, read on the forward strand.
GCCAAGCGAGCGGATTGTGTCCTCAAACGAAGCACCCGATTTGCTCAACGGCTGCCCGTGAGTGCTGCATTTGCCTTCGAAAGAATCGCCTTGGGCAGTAACGCAGCCGAGACCCATCACAGTGTGTCCGATAATCAAAGTCGGGCGCGATTTCTCGGCGATTGCGGTTTCGAGAGCCGAAGAAATCTCGGCGGCATCGTTGCCGTTGATTTCAATCACGTTCCAGTTCCAAGCGCGGTATTTTGCGGCAGTGTCTTCGGTGGTAACAGCATCGACGTCGGTTGAGAGTTGGACATTATTGCTATCGAAGAACATAATAAGGTTGCTAAGACCGAGGCAGCCGGCGATGCGAGCGGCGCCTTGCGAAATTTCTTCCTGGATACCGCCATCGGAGATGTAGGCATAGGTTTTATGAGCCACCACCTCGCCAAAGCGAGCCACAAGGAATCGCTCGGCAATCGCGGCACCCACAGCCATGGCGTGACCTTGCCCGAGAGGACCGGAGGTGTTCTCAACACCACGCATCACATCCACTTCGGGGTGTCCCGGAGTAACACTCCCCCACTGGCGGAACTGACGCAGCTCGTCGATAGAATATTTCCCGGTGAGAGCGAGCACCGAGTAGAGCATCGGCGACATGTGTCCGGGGTCGAGGAAGAAGCGGTCGCGCGCAATCCATTTCGGGTCGGCAGGATCGTAGGTCAAATATTTGGAATATAACACATTAACAAAATCGGCACCACCCATAGCACCACCGGGGTGACCCGATTTTGCGTTTTCTACCATTGAAGCCACCAATATACGGATATTGTCGGCAGCATGTTTCATTATGTCTTGATTCATTGCAAATAAATTTAATTGCACGAAGATAGTAATAAAATAGTAATCGGCAAAATAAAAATGTTGGCAGGAACGAAAAAATAGGTTCCTGCCAACAAATTATGAGATAAATTCGCGACTATTCTGCTTTGGCAGGTTTTGAGCCGATGAGAGCGTAGAAGAGGATGTAGGCAGCGCTGAGCAACGGGATGATGTAGCTGATGAGATAGTCGCCCATCAAATCAACAACCTGAGCTTGGATAGCGAGCATCACGGCGCAACCAAACACCATTGTCATGAAAATACCGGAAGCGGCAGCAGTGTATTTTCCGAGGCCTTCGACAGCCATGTTGAAAATACCACCCCACATAACCGAAGTGCAAAGACCCACGCAAATGAAAGCGGCAACGCCAACAGGCACTTCAACCCAGATGATGTTAAGGTTTGCCCAATCCACACCAGGAACGCTTGTAGTGATAGTGCTTGGAGCGAACATGCCGAATGCAATCAAGATTACAGCGGCAGTGGCTGTAGTAGCAACCATGGCGCGGCTCGAAACCTTGCCACCGATAGCGCCACCAACCGAACGGCCGATGAACATTGCAAACCAATAAACGGCAGCGATGAGAGTAGCCACACTTGCAGCGATGTTAACATCCTCGATGAGATATTTCATCATATAGGTGGGAGTACCAACCTCAACCGACATATAAAGGAAAATTGCAAGCGCACCGAGAGCGAAATGGCGATGCTTGAGGGCGCCCTTGATAAGTTCCATTTTCACAGGCTCTTGTTTCGGCTCCTCAATCTTAGTGAGCGCGAGCACAATAAAAGCAGCGACGAAGATAGCCACGGCAATGTACATTGCAGGAGCGGCATCGACGATAGCGGTTTCCTTTGTAACTTCACCGATGAGAGCACCGATGATGATATATACGGCAACGGCAGATGCACTATTGAAAGCGCCACCGATTTGAATCAACTGGTTACCACTGTTGCCGCCGCCACCGAGGACATTGAGCAAAGGATTCACAACGGTGTTGAGCATACACATGCAGAAACCGGAGATAAATGCACCGATAAGATAAACCCACATGCTTGCCATGGTACCGGATAGAAGTTCGAGCGCCATACCGATAATGCCGACAACTAGCGCAAGCAAGGCAGTTTTCTTGTAGCCAAATTTAACGATGAGCATACCCGAAGGGATACCCATAACGAGGTAAGCTATAAAATTGGCGTAGTTGCCGATTTGGGATTGGAGTTCGGATGCACCGAATTGGTTTTGAACAATGACAGCCATCGGAGAGCAGAGGTTGGTCACGAAGGCAATCATAGCGAATAGGGCTATCATCATAATAATCGCAGCCCATTGTTTAGATTTTTGTGCCATTAGAATTGAATTTAGTTTATGATTAAAAATTAATTTTCAGGTTAACGCGTCAGCGCTTGGGTAGAGCACTTCTAAGCGATTGTAAAGTTAAGCATTTTTTTATGTGTAACCAATTTTGGTTATAAAAAAACGGCGAAAGAGGGGATTTTTTTAATCAATACTCCCTCTCGCCGAAAATTGTGGTGCCAATTCGCACCATATTGCTGCCACAGTCGATGGCGATTCTGTAGTCGTGGCTCATTCCCATGCTCACCACCGAGAAAGAGTCGTCGGATGGATAGAATGAGGATTTGAGAGTGTCGAACACCGAGCGGATTTTCTTAAACTCGGCTGCAATCTCCGCCGAATCATCGGTATTGGTAGCCATACCCATCACGCCGCGCACCTTCACGTTGCCGAGAGTAGCCAACACGCCCGAATCGGCGAGGGCGACACATTCGTCGCAAGTGAGCCCGAACTTGGTGGTTTCTTGTGCGACATGGAGTTGCAGCAGCACATCCACCACACGCCCGATTTTTGCCGCCTCCTTGTCGATGGTGTGGAGCAATGCCACAGAATCGACGCTATGAATGAGCGACACACAGGGGACCACGGCTCGCACTTTATTGGACTGGAGATGCCCGATGAAATGCCACTTGAGGTGAGGCAAAGCAGCGTGTTTCTGCGCCAATTCTTGCGCGCGGCTCTCGCCAAACACCTCCTGCCCTCCCCTCACAGCAGCCTCGATTGCCTCGATGGGATGAAATTTCGACACCGCCACGAGAGTTACCTCCGGGGGCAACTCGCCACGCAGTGTGGTTATAATATCCTCGACATGGGCGTAGTTCATTGCTTAACCCTCCGCAGTGGTTTCGGCGGGCTTGCCACCGCTCAAATCTTCACGATAAACATCCATGATAGGAGTTTCGGTGATGGAAGCCACCTCGAAATCGGCCATAGTGCCTTTCATCCCCTCCATGAAATTGTCGTAGGCATTGCGGAAATCGCTTGCCTGCACGAGGAAGTGAGTTGCAGTCTTTTTCTCCTTACCGGAACGCTCGTCGATGACAATAAACACCGCTTTCACGCTGTACCATTTGTCGCCTGTCTCGTCCCAGAAGATTTCGCTGATATTGGTGCGCTTCACCGCCGAGATGGTGTAATCACCCGAGATGAAGGGTTGAATTTCCTCGATAATACGAGCCTCAGCCTCGGTAAACGATAGGGCATCGACCATGTAAGGCTCATTCACTTTCTTTTGTTCACCGGTTTCTACAATACGGGTGTATCTAACCTTGCATTCAAACCAATTTGCCATTGTTTTCTTCTTTTTTAATTACTCAATTTAGAAATTTCACACAAAGGTAGCGAATAAAACCGAAGCGGCGGCTATTTTAAGAGAATTTAATTAAGAGAAAGATGAAATGTGGCACGGCAATGCCGATTTACAAAAGTGGACAGATGTAACCGAGAAATCGAAGCAAAAAGCGAAAAAAAGCCGATTTTGTTTTGATTTTTGAAAATCATTGGATACCTTTGTTAAATAGTTCACCGGAAGAGTACGTCCGGCATAAACAATAAAGCAACAACCTAATGAATCCTAATTCCGACACAAGCAAAGCAACACGCTCGCTCCCGGCACGCATATTCGATTTCTATGTCGAAGGGTTTCGCAGCATGACAGTGGGCAAGACATTGTGGCTGATAATATTGATAAAACTATTCATCATGTTTGCCATACTCAAACTATTCTTTTTCCCAAACCTGCTGAACCGCTTCGACAGCGACGAAGAACGCGCCGAGCATGTGCGCACCGAACTCTTGAAGAAATGAAATCATCAAATAAACTCAACTAAAAATTATTATTTATGAACGACTTAATTAGTGTAGTAGATTGGTCGAGGGCGCAATTTGCGCTCACAGCCATGTATCATTGGATTTTCGTTCCACTGACACTCGGACTTTCGATTATCGTAGCGGTAATGGAAAGTTACTATGTGAAGACAGGCGACACCAAGTGGCTCAACATCACAAAATTTTGGATGACCTTGTTTGGCATCAACTTCGCAATCGGAGTAGCCACAGGTATTATCCTCGAATTTGAATTCGGCACCAACTGGTCGAATTACAGCTGGTTTGTAGGCGACATCTTCGGAGCGCCGCTCGCCATCGAGGGAATCCTTGCCTTCTTCATGGAATCGACATTTATCGCGGTGATGTTCTTTGGATGGAACAAGGTGAGCAAGCGCTTCCACCTCGCCTCGACATGGCTCACAGCACTCGGAGCCGCCATTTCGGCACTGTGGATTCTTGTAGCCAACTCGTGGATGCAGTATCCGGCAGGGATGGAATTCGACCCCGACCAAATGCGCAATGTGATGGCAAACTTTTGGGAGGTGGCATTCTCGCCGGTGGCAGTGAACAAATATTTCCACACCGTGTTCAGCGGCTGGGCACTCGCCGGAATTTTCGTCATTGGAGTGAGCGCATGGATGCTTCTCAAGAAGCGCAACACCGAAATGGCGATTATGAGCACCAAAATCGGCGCCGTAGTGGGACTTGCCGGTATGCTTCTCACTATGGGATTTGGCGACGGCTCTGCCAAGGTGGTGTCGAGAGTTCAACCGATGAAACTCGCCGCCATGGAGGGTCTCTACGTGGGCGAGAAAGGACAATCGATTGTTGCTGCCGGAATCATAAACCCGGAGAAGAAATACAACAACGATGAAGACCCGTATATTTTCGACATCTCAATCCCCGGCGGTCTCGCCTTCCTTGCACGCGGCGACTTCAACGCATTTGTTCCCGGAGTGAAAGACATCATCGAGGGGCGCGACATCAACGCCGACGGCGACACAATCAACACCGTGCCCTACGCCGAGCGAATAGCCCGCGGAAAGGCAGCCCACGCTGCATTGCGCAAATTCGACATCGCAAAAGCCAATGGCGACAAAGCGGCAATGGACGCTGCACACACCGCCCTCAAAGCCGATTACCAATTCTTCGGCTACGGATATATGGACAGCGTGGAGGAAGCGATACCCAATATCCCGCTCGTGTTCTATTCCTTCCACATTATGGTGATTCTCGGCTCGTTCCTCTTTGCAGTGCTCATCTTTGTGCTCCTGCTCATATATAAGAAAAAAGAGTGGCTCACCGGCTCATGGCTCGTGCAATGGCTCTGCATCGTGTCGATTCCGCTCGTGTGGATATGCAGCCAAGCCGGATGGGTTACCGCCGAGGTGGGACGCCAGCCGTGGGTGATTCAAGACTTGATGCCTGCACGTGCCGCTATCTCCGACATCAGCGCAGGCTCGGTTCAACTCACATTCACTCTGTTTGCAATCCTCTTCACCTGCCTTCTCGTGGCAGAGGTGAGCATTATGCTTCATCAGATTTCAAAGAAGTCGAAAACCGACATATTAAACGCTAACCATTAATATTATACAACTATGATAACTTACGAATTTCTTCAACAATATTGGTGGTTCCTGATTTCGGTGCTCGGAGCGCTGTTGGTGTTCTTATTGTTTGTGCAAGGAGGACAGACACTGCTGTGTGGCGCAAAAACCGAAGGAGCACGCACAATGATGGTTAATTCACTCGGGCGCAAATGGGAACTGTCGTTTACAATGCTTGTAGTGTTTGGCGGCGCATTCTTCGCCTCCTTCCCGCTGTTCTACTCCACCAGCTTCGGCGGTGCCTATTGGCTGTGGGTGATAATCCTTTTCAGCTTTGTAATCCAGGCTGTGTCGTATGAATACCGCAGCAAGCCGGGCAACATCTTTGGCACACGCACATTCGACACATTCCTGTGGCTCAACGGCATAGTGGGCTGCTTCATGCTTGGCGTGGCGGTATCGACATTCTTCTATGGCGCAGAGTTCACCGTAGAGAAAGGCAACCTGCTCGACGCATCGGCTCCGGTAATCTCGCGCTGGGCATCCACACGCGGTCTTGAGGCTCTGCTCAATGTAAACAGCATCGTTTTCGGACTTGCAATCGTGTTCCTAGCACGCACACAAGGCGCACTCTATTTCTGCAACAACATTGCCACCCCCGAGGTGTTTGCACAGCAGAAAAAGAATGTGCTCTACAATGGGGCGGTGTTTGTGGTTCTTTTCCTCATTGTAGCCGGCACACTTCTCCTGAGCGATGGCTACCAAGTGGGCGCTGATGGCAAAATCGAGACAGTGGCTTACAAATATTTCCTCAACTTCATCGACATGTGGTGGGTATTGCTGTTGTTCCTCGTCGGCGTTGTGGCAGTGCTCTACGCGATAATCCGCACAGCCTTCTCGGAGCGATTCACTTGCGGCATCTGGTATAGCGGAATAGGCACAGTGCTTGTAGTGCTCGCGCTATTCTTCATTGCGGGCTACAACAATACTCCTTACTATCCATCGCTTCTCGACCCGCAAAGTTCGCTCACCATTCAAAACAGTTCGTCGAGTGAATTCACCCTTGCGGTGATGAGTGTGGTGAGCCTCTTGGTGCCCTTTGTAGCCGCCTATATAATATATGTGTGGTACAAAATGGACAAAACGCCAATCACGGAACAAGAAATGGAAGAAACAGCACACAAATACTGATTCCCCCACCCGATTTCACAAAAATGGTCGCCCCGGCGGCCATTTTTTGTGCTTTTATGCCTAAATTTTAACAGATGAAGCAAAGTTTAACTTTCATGTGCCCGAATCCGGCACACCCAATGTATTATATTTGTGCGCATGAACATTGACATGATGAAAATCGACTCCGCCGACAGAAAAATGGGATGGGGACAAAAAAACTCCCACCGAAGCGGGAGTATAGGTCTTATAACCTTCGGCCATCGCGGCCTTATTGTGATAAGATGTAAAAATTTATGACGCAAATTAAAGGATAATATTTGGAAATCTCAAATATTTGGAGTAATTTTATTGTCAAATTAATAAAATTTAACTGCTATGACAAAGATATTAGGTATTGACACCGGCACCAACAGTCTTGGATGGGCTATTGTAGAACGAAATGAAGAGACAAACGAATACACGCTTTTAGACCACGGAACCCACATTTTCGCCGAGGGCGTGAAAATTGAAAAAGGTATTGAATCATCACGCGCATCCGAGCGCACCGAGCACCGCGGAGTGCGCCGCCACTATTGGCGCAGGAAAGTGCGCAAAATTCGCTTGCTCAAAGTACTAATCGACAACCACTTGTGCCCGCCGCTATCGGATGCCGACTTGCGCCGCTGGCGACTCAACAAGCACTACCCTATCGACGAGGCTTTCATGGCATGGCAGCGCACCGAGGACAAAGAGGGAATCAATCCCTATCGTTTCCGTCACATTTGCCTCTCGGAGCGGCTCAATCTTGATGACCTCACCCAGCGATATATCCTCGGTCGAGCACTCTACCACATCAACCAGCGACGCGGCTTCTTGAGCAACCGCAAAGAGAGCACAAAAGAGAGTGATGGAAAGGTAAAGGAAGGAATATCAAAACTCGAAGATGAGATGCGCGCGGCTGGATGCGCCTATATCGGGGACTATTTCTTCACCCTCTACGAGCGCGGCGAGCGCATTCGCACTCACTACACTTCGCGCAAAGAGCACTACCTCGCCGAGTTCCGCGCCATTTGTGCCAAGCAGCAACTCGACACAGAACTCACCTCTCGCCTCGAGAAAGCGATTTTCTTCCAGCGTCCGCTCAAGTCGCAGAAGCAGAGCGTTGGTGTGTGCACCTTCGAAAAAGGGAAGGCGCGCTGTCCTGTTTCCCATCCGCTCTACGAGGAATACCGAATGTGGAGTTTTATCAACAACATTAAGATGCAGGGACCGGGCGATACCGCACTGCGACCGCTCAAGCCCGAGGAAATCAATCGAATAATTCCTCTGTTTATGCGCAAGAGCAAATCTTCGTTCCCGATGGAGGATATCGCAAAAACTTTGGGCGGAAAGAAAAACTATTGCTGCATTAAGGAGGATTCTCCCAAGCAGTACAAGTTTAACTACTTCATGGACACATCGGTGAGCGGATGCCCGGTAACAGCCCAACTTATCGACATCTTTGGCGACGACTGGAAATCGGTAATCTGCCAGGTTTATACAGCCGCCGGCAACAAGAGCGAGGAGCAAATAGTGAACGATGCGTGGCACGCCCTTTTCTTCTTTGACGACGACGACAGGCTCCGCGATTTTGCCCGCGCCAAGTTGCAGTTGAGCGACGAAGACGCAGCCAAGTTTGCAGCAATAAAAATGCCACAAGACTATGCGGCACTGAGCATCAAGGCGATACGCAAGATATTGCCCTATCTGCGCGACTACGGCTTAATCTATAGCGAGGCGGTATTTCTCGCCAACCTGTGTGCAGTGCTCCCTGCCGGAGTGTGGGAGGATGAGAAACGCCGCGCCCACGCAATCGAGGGCGCCATCGAAGCGATACACCGCCCAGGCGACGACACTATGGAGCAACGGCTCAAAGACTATCTCCGCTTGAGTTACGATGTAGATGACGAGCACCTCGCCCGCATTTTCCACCCTTCGATGCTCGAAACCTATCCCGACTGCAAGCCCGATGAACGCGGAATATATCGCCTCGGCAGCCCGCGCGTCAACAGCGTGAAAAACCCGATGGCGATGCACTCCATGTTCCGCCTGCGCCGAGTGGTGAACAGGCTCCTCGCCGAAGGCAAAATCGACAACGAAACGGTTATCCACATCGAGTTTGCCCGCGAACTCAACGATGCCAACCGCCGCAAGGCGATAAAGGATTTCCAGCGCGACAACGAGAAGACCCGCGAGGAGTGCAGGAAGAAAATCGCCGAGGTGTTTAAAGATTTGGACATCGCACGTGAGCCGTCGGACAACGACATTCTCCGCTACCGCCTCTGGGAGGAGCAGAACCATGTGTGCATCTACACCGGCGAATCTATCAGCCTGAGCGATTTCCTCGGAAGCAACCCGAAATACGACATCGAGCACACTGTGCCTCAGAGCGCTGGCGGCGACAGCACTATGATGAACCTCACTCTGTGCCAAAACCGCTTCAACCGCGAAGTGAAAAAGACCGCCCTACCCTCGCAACTCGCCAATATCGAGGAAATTCTCCCGCGCATTGCCCATTGGAAGGAGAAAGCCGAGGAACTCGGTAAGCAGATTCGCCGCCTCAAGAGCGCGCGCCCTGCCGCCAAGGAGGACAAAGACCGCAACATTCAGCGTCGCCATCTCCTCTCGCTCCAGCGCGACTATTGGCTCGGTAAATACCGCCGTTTCACCATGACCGAAGTCCCGGAGGGCTTCTCGCGCCGACAAGGAACCGACATCAGCGTGATTTCGCGCTATGCACGCCTCTACCTCAAGTCGGTGTTTAAAAAGGTGTTTGTGGTGAAAGGTATTGCCACGAGCGATTTCCGCAAGATGTGGGGAATACAGGAGGAATACTCTCGCAAGGAGCGTGTGAACCATGCCCACCACTGCATCGACGCTATCACAATCGCCTGCATAGGTCCTCACGAGTATGCCCGCCTTGCGCAATACTACCACGAGGAAGCCGACAACAAATTCTACGGCAGGGAGAAGCCGCAAAACTTCCCCAAGCCGTGGCGCACGTTTGTCGAAGACATCCGCCACATCCAGGACAGCCTCTTGGTGTCGCACTACACCGCCGACAACATCGCCAAGAGTGCGCGCCGACGCATCGACACCCCCGACGGCCGCTTGCTCTGCCGCGGCGATGTGGCGCGCGGCTCGCTACACCTCGACACCTGCTATGGCGCTATCGACCGCGACGGCGACATTAGATATGTGGTGCGTCGTTCGCTCGATTCGCTTGACGAAAAAGACATCAAACTCATAGTTGACGACGAGGTGCGCGCCCGTGTAGAGCAGAGTGTGAAGGAATATGGCTCCCTCAAAAAGGCTGTGGAAGCCGACGGAGTGTGGATGAACCGCGAAAAGGGTGTGAGAATACGCAAAGTGCGTGTGTTCACTCCTTCGGTTACGCGTCCGGTGAATATCCGCCACCATCGCGACGAGTCGCGCCACGAATACAAGCGCCAAATCCATGTGATGAACGACCGCAACTACGCCATGGCTATCTACATCGGCAAGGACGCCAAAGGAAAGGAAAAACGAGACTTCCAACTTGTGAATATGCTCGATGCCGCCAACTACTACCGTCGCAGCTACAATCGCGATGCCGATGAGCCGCTCGTTGCGCCCACCAGTCCTAAGGGATACCCGCTTGCATATATCCTCAAGCCCGGAACTATGGTGCTTCTCTATGAAAATAGCCCGAAAGAGGTGCTTGAAGCAAGCAAAGAGGAATTGCAACGACGATTGTATAAGGTTACTGGATTGTCTATATTAGTTTCCGGTAATAGCAGTTACGGACGTATTTACATTACCCATAATCAAGAAGCAAGAAGCACTACTGAATACAAATTCCAGAATGGAGCATTCGCTTCAAATGAAGCAATAAGGCCTGCGATAATGCTCCTAAGCAGCCAACTAAATGCTCTTGTAGAAGGGAAGGATTTTGTGATGAACGAAATTGGTGAAATAGTTTTCAAATGAGTTGTCATCATGTAAATATTGACAGCCATGCTGAAACAGACGCTAACCTTTCAAAGTGCGGTGTCGTTGAGTCTAAAGGACCGCCAACTGGTTATCAAGCCGGCTGGCGACGACACCGCAATCACCCGCCCCATCGAGGATATCGGTGTGGTGGTCGTGGAAAACCAAATGGTGCGATTCACCGTTCCTGTTCTTAATGCCCTTGCCGAAAACAATGTGGCTGTGGTGTTTTGCGATGCCACAGCAATGCCTCGCTCGATTCTGATGTCGCTCGACGGCAACTCCACATTGCAGGAAATCCACCGCGCTCAAATCGAGGCGGGCGAGCCTGCCAAGAAACGCGCTTGGAAACAGATTATCGAGAGTAAAATCAAGAATCAATCGCTCCTGCTCGAGTCTCTCGGATTATGCGGCTCGCCGCTGCGCTCGCTCCTCGCCGGGGTGAAAAGCGGCGACCCCGACAACCGGGAAGGGCGCGCGGCAAGAATTTACTGGAGCCAAATTTTCGGCCCCGATTTCAGGCGCGAGCGCAATGGAGTGCCGCCAAACGGCTTGCTGAACTATGGATATGCCATCCTGCGCGCCGCGGTGATAAGGGCATTGGTGGGTTCGGGGCTTTATCCGGCTTTCGGCATCTTTCACCGCAACCGATACAATGCGTTTCCTCTTGCCGACGACATTATGGAGCCTTACCGCCCGATGGTCGATGCCATAGTGTATGACCTGTATTCCAAGGGATGCCTAATGCTCGGAAAAGAGGAAAAGATGACTCTCCAACGTGTGCTTGTGTGTGATGTGGCAATGGGCGAAGTTACACGACCTCTGCAAGTGGCTTTGTCGATGACTACCGCCTCGCTCGCCAAATATTACAAAGGTGATACCGACAAACTGCAACTCCCTGTGCTGAAATGAGCGAGTCGCGTATCAATGCCTATAATATCATGTGGCTCTTTGTGTTTTTCGACCTCCCGGTTACCACCAAAAAGGAGCGAAAAGAGGCGGCGACATTTCGCAAGAACCTGCTCAAAGATGGCTTCACCATGCTGCAATATTCGGTGTATATAAGGCACTGCGCCTCGATTCAAAGCCGAGATGTACACATGAAGCGTGTGAAAATTATGGTCCCCGGCACCGGACAAGTGAGTATGCTATGCGTTACCGATAAGCAATACTCTGAAATTGTCAACTTTTGGGGCGTTGAGAAGAAAAAAATCGTGCCCCAGCCTCGACAACTCGAATTTTTCTAATTCTACACCTATTATATATGTGTTGAATTAATACTTTACAGGAAATTCCCTCTTTACCTATTGACAAACGAGAAAAAATGTTGTAAATTTG